>DAOTTI010000138.1:0-27511 GCA_034437795.1 Chloroflexota bacterium
GCTTGGCCGGCTGCGTCAGGATGTCGATCAGGTCGGTGCCCCGCTGGATCACCGGCGGCGGCGCCACGCCATCGTCGCGCCGCCGGAAGGTGCGGATCAGCTCGTAGGGCGGGTCGATCCAGAAACGGGGGATGGCGGCCCGCCGTTCCAGGGCCCGACGCGCGCCGGCGCGGATGCGGCTCCGCGCCACCTCGGGGTGGAGATGGATAGCCGCCCCGTTGAAGCGCCCCGCCTCCTCAGCCGTCAGGTCAGGGGGCGCGCCTCGCTTGAGGCCCTCCTTGACCGAGACCGTTTCGATTTCCGGCACAAGGGCCCTGGCCTCCAGGCAGCAGGCGAAGTCGCCGGTAACGAGCACCGTGGGCACGCCGAAGTAGGCGGCGAAGAGCATGTTGATGCCGAGCTCGCCCAGGCTGCGCCCGTTGAGGCGCTGGTCCTGCACCGTGAAGCTCCCCGTGTGGCACAGGTGCCCACCATCGGTACCGGCTTTGGCGTGCTGGCCGATGATGAAGGCGGCGTCGAAGCTCTGGTCGCAGCCGAATGGGTAGCCCATAGGGCGCCCCGTGAGGAGCCTGGCGGCCGCGTGCAGCTTCAGGGGATCGATCGCCCCGTGGCCATGCCCATCGACCACCAGGAACTCGGTTGCGCCTGCCTCCAGGGCGCCCTCAATGGCGGCATTCGTCTCCAGTGTGGTGAGCTCACGTCCGCGCTCGTAGTAGCGTGAGCCCGGCGCGCAGTAGTCGACGCTGGAGACGACGCCGGCCACGCCTTCCATGTCCGTCATGATGTAGATCTTGATGGCCCTCACCTCCCTCGCGAAGAGTTCGCCCCTGGGGCGACCGCGCCCGCTGCCGGCGACCGGCGCTCCACCCGCGCCAGGCCAACCGTGCCGCCTGCCGGCGCTGGCTGCACGCCAGGAGCGCCGTGCCGGCTACCGGCGTTCCACCTGCGTGGAGACCAGCCAGGCGAACATGCGCTCGCGCAGGTCGCGCTCGACCTCGCGGTAGTCGGGGTGACCGACGAGGTTGCGCTGCTCGCGGGGGTCGGCCAGCAGATCGTGCAGCAGGTAGCCGCGCCCCTGGGGATCCACGGCGTACTTGTATTGGGGCGTGCGGATCATGATCGTGCGGTGCACCTCGGAGAAGACGGCGTCGTGGAGCGAGGCCGCCTCGCCGCGGGCAAGCGGGAGCAGCGAGCGGGCGAAGGCGCGGGGGGACGGCTCGACCCCGGCCGCCTCCAGGACGGTGCCGAAGACGTCGATCTGCTCCACCAGGGCGTCGAGGCGCCGGCCCGCGGGCACAGCGGCCGGCCAGCGCAGGAGCATGGGGATGCGGGCGCTCGATTCGTAGAAGACGGTCTTGCTGTGGCGCAGGTGGTCGCCGCCCATCTCGCCGTGGTCCGACCAGAAGATGACCAGGGTATTGGCCGCCAGGCCGCGGGCGTCGAGCACGTCCAGGATACGCCCCACCCAGTCGTCGATCAGCGCCACCTTGCCGCCGTAGTTGGCCATGCAGCGGCGCGCGACCTCCGGCGTGAAGCGTGGATCGCGGCCGGCCAGCATGCGCTCGCGGGCGTAGCCCGGCACCCACTCCCCAGGCTCTTCGGCGGGGATGGGGTCCGGCAGGGAGTCAGGATCATAGAGCGTGGCATAGCGCCCGGGGGCGTCCCAGGGGGTGTGCGGGCCGCCGAAGCCGATCCAGGCGCAGAAGGGCCGGGGATCGTCGTAGCGCCGCAGCCATTCCACCGCCTGCCGGCCGATGTAGCTGTCCAGGAAATCATCTTCCGGTAAGGGGCTGGGCCAGACGGCGATCGCGCCGCCCTCCTGGGCCCGCCGGCGATAGTCGTCCTGGTAGACCGTCCACAGTCCCCGCTCCTCCCAGTAGCGGCTGAGGTAGCTGGCCGTGGTCACCGCCGCCATCGGCCCCGGCGTCTCGTGCACGTACTCCCAACCGCGGGCGTGCATGTACGGCTCACGCTCCACCATGTCCACCCCCCGCCCGTGGGGATAGAAGTGGCTCTTGCCGATGTAGGCGGTGCAGTACCCCGCGCGTTGCAGGAGCTGGGCAAAGCTCTCGTCGTCGGCCGGCAGCGTGCCGGCGTTGCCCTGGATGTGGTGGTTATGGGGGTAGAGCCCGCTCATCACCGAGGCGCGGGCGGGCATGCACAGCGGGCTGGTGGCGTAGGCGCCGGTAAAGTGCGCTCCCTCGCGGGCCAGCCGGTCGATGTGCGGCGTGCGGAACACGGGGTGTCCGGCGCAGCCCAGCGCGTCGGCGCGGAGTTGGTCCGGCATCAGGATCAGGATGTTCGGACGATCGGCAGACGCGGTCACGGTCATGGGGGGCACTATACCGAACACCGGCGCACCGCGGACCAGCCATGCGCCCGGCGCCGTCGGCGCGTGCCACCGGGGCCGCGGCGCGTGAACACCGGCAGGCCGGCATCAGCCATAATTACGCCCACGCTCGGGCGGCAGCGCGGGCTACATGCCGCGGGAGCGCCGCTGTGGAGCTGCCCACCGCTCGCAGGGGCGTCCACCGCGGGCTGAACATGCCATGTTCAGACCAGCCTGTGGAGCGCCGCACGGCCACGTACAGCCAGATGAAGATCACGGACCTTCGGGTCACCATCTCGCGCCCGCTCGCCGCCAACATTGTCCTGGTGAAGGTCGTAACCGACCAGCCCGGCCTCATCGGCTACGGCAATGGCACGATGATCGGGGCCGAGCTGGCCCTGGCCACGCTGATCGAGCAGCACCTCAAGCCCCGCCTGCTCGGCGCCGACCCAGACCGAATTGAGGACATCTGGCAGCTGCTCCACCGCAGCACCTACTGGCGCTCGGGGCGCGAGCTGGCCGCCGCCATGGCCGCGATCGACCTGGCCCTGTGGGACATCAAGGGCAAGCGCGCGGGGCTACCGCTGTACTCGCTGCTGGGCGGTAAGTCGCGCGAGAAGGTGCTCTGCTACGGCCACGCCGCCGGCCGCACCGTCGAGGAGACGGTCGAGCGCGTCCACGCCTACCGTGAGCGGGGCTGCAAGGCCATCCGCGCCCAGGTCGCCACCCCCGGCTACGAGGCCGGGAGCTACGGCGCGCCGGGCCGTGGGCGGGGACCGGCCACCAACCCCGCCCAGACGACCTATACCTGGGAGCCGGTCCCCTACCTACGCATCGTGCCCAGGCTGTTCGAGCGCCTGCGCCAGGAGTTTGGCGACGAGATCCACCTCCTGCACGACGTCCATGACCGGCTGACCCCCATCCAGGCCGCGCAGCTCGCCAGGGAATTAGAGCCGTACCATCTCTTCTTCCTGGAAGACCCGATCCCGGTGGAGAACAAGGATGGGCTGCGACTGCTCCGCCAGCACACCACCACGCCGATTGCCATCGGCGAGCGCTTCAACTCCAAGTGGGACTGCCTGCCCCTGATCACCGACCAGCTCATCGATTACGTGCGCAGCCCGATGAGCAAGAGCGGCGGGGTCACCGAGCTCCGCAAGATCGCCACCATCGCCGAGCCGTTCCAGGTAAAGACGGCCTTCCAGGGTCCATCCGACCTCGGGCCGCTGGCCTACGCTGCCACTGTCCACCTGGACCTGGCCATTCCCAACTTCGGCATCCAGGAGTGGGCCGAATTCCCGCCCCAGATGGCGGAACTGTTCCCCGGCCTGCCCACCTTCCGCGATGGCTACCTCTACGTCAGCGACGCGCCCGGGCTCGGCGTGGAGGTGAACGAGGCGGAGCTGGAGAAGTACCCGTACCGCCCGAGCTTTCAGCCGGTCATCCGGCGCGAGGACGGCACGATTCAGGACCCGTAAACCAGGTTCAAAGTTCAAAGTTCAAGGTTCAAAGTTGGGAAAGCTGGAAGGAGGCGTGGAGGTTCTGGCATAGCTTCGGGATAAGGAGAAGTGCTGGACTGGCTTCGGAAGAGTGAGGAGAAGGAGCATGAGCAAGGAGACCGGTGGGGGATATCTAGAGGCGGCGGGGTGGGGCGGCCCGCCTGATTTATCATCCCGCGCGTACCCTTCAGGGCGGGAAGCGCCGCCCAGGCCATCACCTGCTGTGTGGCCTTCGAGGCGGCAAGCGCCGCCAAAGCTGTCAGCCCGCGGGTGGCCTTCGCGCCGGCGATTTCTGAGCGCCGCGGCGGCTGCGGGGGCGGGGCCACTGCTCCTGGCCTGCGGCGCCCTGTCGCGAGGCGAGAGCGGCCAGGCGGGGAGCGGTGCCAGCGGGAAGCGGCCGGCTACGGTCGTCGTCCACTCGCGCGCAGGCACGAGCGACCACTCCGCCTTCCAGCAGACGCGCATCCCCATCTTCAAGGAACAGTTCCCGCACATCGAGATCCGCTACGAGGACATTCCCGGCGGGGAGATGCGCACCAAGCTCCTGATCCTCGCCGCCGCGGGCAGCATCGGCGACCTGGCCTGGAACGGCACCTTCGTCGGCTCGCACGAGCTGCTGGCCAAGGGCACCTTCCAGCCGGTGGAGAAGTTCATCAAGGCGGACAAGTTCGACACCAGGCCGTACCTGGCGTCGTCGCTGGACGCGCAACGCTACCAGGGGCAGCTCCACGGCCTGCCTTTCATCGGGCATTACGGCTGCAACGCCATCTACTTTAACGAGGACGTCTTCACCCGCAGCGGCGTACCGCTGCCGCCGGCCGACGCCGGCTGGACGACCGACGACCTGGTGGATCGGGCCCGCCGGATCGTGGCGTCCGGCAACGGCGCCGGATTTGCGCCCGCGACGGCGATCCAGGAGTGCGGCATTGCCTGGCTGCGCACCTTCGGGGGCGAGCTGCTCAGCGCCGACGGCAAGCGGTGCCTGCTGAACACGCCGGAGTCCATCGCCGCCCTACAGTGGATGTACGATGCGGTGCACAAGCACCAGCTCGCGCCCACCTACGCCAACGCTCGGCGGGAGTTTGAGGACGGCAAGCTGGCCATGATCCAGTCCACGCTCGGGCTGGTGGCCGAGTTCCGGCTGCCAGCGTCCAAGACGCACCAGTTCAGGTGGAACGTCACCGTCATCCCCAAGGGGCCAGGCGGCAAGCGCGGCACGCAGGGGACGGGTACCGGCTACGCCCTGACACGGCTCTCCAAGGAGCCGGAAGCGGCCTGGGAGTGGGTGAAGTTCATCACCAACAAGGAGAACGGGATCGAGCAGGTCTATGGGGGCGGAGGCAGTCCCGGCGCGCGGACGGACGTGTGGAACGATCCGCGCCTGCTCTCGCTCAACCCGATCTTCGGCACCATGGTCAAGGTCTTCGGCCAGCCGGGGCCGTTCCACGCGCCACACAATACCCGCACGGACGAGATCAACAAGGCGGTGGACGAGGCCCTTAAGCCGCTCTGGGACGGCCACATCTCCGTCCGTGACGCCGCCCGCCAGGCCGCCGACGCGGCGACCCAGATCCTGAGCCAGCCGATGTAGGCACACCGCTCGCTCACCTTGATTAGCCGCGAGCGGCTCCCTCACCTTCTCCCACAGGGAGAGGAAGCGGATCGCCGGCCATGCGTGAGGCGCCCTCACCCCAGCCCTCTCCCATAGGGAGAGGGAACGCAAGCCCACAGGGAGAGGGACACGAGGCGGGCGATGGTGAGCACGAGGGGGCGAGGAGGTTACGTGCGCAGCCGGCCGGTGCGGAGGCGGTGCTCGACCTGTTCCAGGGTGGGGATCGCGGCCGTGCCGCGCCCTTCGACGGTGAACGAGGCCGCGCAGTTGGCGAAGCGGGCCGCGGCGTCGACGTCGCCGGTCTCGGCGTACCGGAGGAGAAAGGCAGCGGCGAAGACGTCCCCGGCGCCGGTGGGATCGATCTCGTCCACCTCGAAAGCGGGGTAGCGGGTCCGCCGGCCCCGGTGCCAGACGACGCAGCCGTTGCGGTTCTCGGTCACGACGGCCAGGCGGGCCATCTCCGCGTAGCGCCGCACTAGCTCCTGGTCGCCACCCACGTCTTCGGCGCTGAAGACGAGCACGTCGATGCGCGCCAGGACGTGCTCGGCGTTGGCCCAGGGCACGGCTCGCACCAGCCCGCTCTCGTCCCAGGCTCGCAGCCAGCCCTGAGGCGTCGCCCCGATCAGCGTTCGGGGCGGGAACATATCCGCCACCTCCGGCGGCACCTCCTGGTCCACCGGCCCGAGATGCACCACGCGCGCGCTTCGCCAGGCCGCCGGCACGGCGTCGGCCGGGATCGGGGGCGCCACGGCGCGCAGGTACTGGATGCGTCCGTTCGGCGTGTACAGGTTCTCGAAGGTGGTGGTCTCGTCGGCTGGTATGACGTGGACGGCGATCCCCCCCAGATAGCGATCCAGCTCAGGCATCGGCTGGCCGCGGGTCAGGACGGCGGCGCGCCGGCCCAGGTTGCGGGCCGTGAGCGAGGCGAAGCACGCCGTGCCGCCGAAGACGAAGCCTCCGGGCACGACGTCCCTGGTCACGTGGCCGATGACGAGATAGTCCGGGGGGAGTGGCGGGGCGCTGCACGACGCGTCGGGGCCGCGGCCAGCGTGGTGGTCACGCATCACTCACGTCACTCAGCGCTCGGCACGGCGCACGCAGGCTCATTCCGCGCCTAGCGGCGGGGCTTGATTACCACGCGACGGGCCTCACCTTCGCCGATGCTCTCGGTGGTCACGTCGGGGTCGTTGGCCAGCGCCAGGTGGATGATCCGGCGCTCATTGGGCGGCATCGCCTCCATCTGCATCGGCTCGCCGGTGACGCGGACGCGGCCGGCGAAGCGATGGGCGAGATTGCGCAGGAGCTCCTCGCGCCGCTGCCGGTAGCCGTCCACATCCACGATCACCGGCAGGCGCCGGTGCAGCTGCTTGTTCACCATCAGGGCGAGGATGAACTGCAAGGCGCGCAGGTGCTCGCCGCGGCGCCCGATAAGGTCGGCGACGTCCTCACCCCGAATGTTGAGTGTGATCGGGGCCAGGCTGACGATCTCGATCCAGGCGCCGGTCACACCCATCCGGTTCAGGAGCTCAGCCAGCATGATGCGGGCCAACTCGGCGTCGCCGGGTTCAGCGGCCACGGGCACGCCTGCTTCAGCCTCTTCGTTCTCCAGTACCTCGGGCAGGGCCTCCGCCGGCTCCTCCATCGCCTCGATGGTGGCCACCGGGAACGCGCTGCCCAGGGCCACGGTCCGGCCGGCGGCAGCGGCGCCTTCGCCAGCCAGCGGGGCGCCGGCGGGAGCGCGAGCCGTCACCCGTACGCGGGCGGGCTCGGCGCCAAACCCGAGCAGTCTGCCCGGGCTCCCCGCGTGAAGGATCTCGACCTCGACGTCTTCGCGGCCAAGCCCGAGCTGGGCGAGCGCCCTGGCCACGGCCTCGTCGACCGTCCTAGCGCTCACTTCGACGGACGTAGGCACGTCTCTCTCTGGATCTGAGGTGGCGTTTCGGCCGGCACTAGCGTTTCCCACTGGCGCGCCTCCCTTCCCTGGAGCCTCGCTGCCCGGAGCGCCCGCCGGTGGCGCGGTGCCCGCCCCGGGCCGTCTCGCGTGAGGCGCGGGCGCTGCCATTACGGGCCGGTTCGGCCCCAGCGCCGGCGCTCGGGCCGCGACCGTCGGCCCCGCCAGCCGCATCCCCGCCGGGTGGGACACGGCTCGGTAGCAGCGAGCCCCATCCGGTGATGAAGTACTGTTGCACGATGCCAAACACGTTCTGGGTCACCCAGTAGAGGGCCAGCCCCGACGAGAACGAGAGGCCGAACCAGAGCATCATCAGCGGGAAGAACTGCATCATCTGGTTCTGCATGCGCTGCTGCGGGTCGTCCGTAGGCGGCGTCATCATCTTCTGCTGTACCCACTGCGTGGCCGCGGCCAGCACCGGCAGGATCCCCGGCAGCGGGAAGTTCAGGCCTGGGATCGTGATCACGTCCGGCTGATGGAGGCTCGCCAGCCAGCCCCACGGGCGCTGGAAGGCCTCGTCGTGGGCGCCCAGGTTCATCAGGGCGGCGTAGAGGGCGAAGAGCACCGGCATCTGGAGCAGCAGGGGTAGGCAGCTGGCGGCCGGGTTGACCCCGTGCTGCTTGTACAGCGCCATGGTCTCAATGCTCAGCTTCTCGCGGTCGCCGCCGTATTTCTTTTGCAGCGCCTTCAGCTCCGGCTGGAGCCGTTGCAGCGCCTTCTGGGAGCGGATCTGCTGCAGCGTGAGCGGCAGCAGCACAATGCGGATCAGAATGGTGAAGATGATGATGGCGAAGCCGGCCCCCAGGCCGAGATCGGTCGCCAGAAACTGCAGCCCCCGCTCCAGCGGGTGCACGAGCAGGAGGTTCCAGTAGTAGGTACGCGGGTCGTCCAAGCGGTTCTCTTCCTCACACGGGACGCGAACTCAGTGGTCCCTTGAAAACAAAGCATCCCGGTGGCCACGGGCCGGTGTGCCTACTCAAGCCTCTGGTTCGATCAAGGCACAGGGTCGTAGCCGCCGGGATGAAACGGGTGGCAGCGGCAGACGCGGCGCAGGGCCAACCACCCGCCGCGGAGTATACCATGGCGCTTGATCGCCTCGAAGGAATAGCGCGAACAGGTGGGGTAGAAGCGGCACGTGCCGGGCGGGACCAGCCGGCTGGCCGTCTGCTGATAGAGCCAGATGGCCAGCAGGGCGGCGCGGGCCAGCACATAGTCCGGCCACGATAACCAGTTGCAGGCTCGACGCAGCATGGCACGACGCTTATTCCGCGGGGGCGCGGCTCGTCTGGCTCTCCGTAGCCCCGAGCCGCGTCCCCGGTTCCCGCTCCTCAATTACACCATGTCCGCCACGCGGGGCGCCCGTGGTGAGCCCTGCCCGCGCCAGGAGCTGAGTGGCCGATGACGCCAGCTCCTGATAGCCGGCTGACGCAGCCGGCGGGCGGGCGACCAGCACCAGGTCCCAGCCCGGTTCGACGGCGGCGAGGGCACGGCGCATGATCTCCCGCAGCCGGCGGCGCACGCGGGTGCGGACCACGGCCGTCCCCAGACGGCCTGATACCAGAAACCCGCACCGCGTGCGCGGGAGGTCGTTTCGCGCGGCGACAAGCACCAGCAAGCGATCGGCCCACGATCGGCCCTGCCGGCGGGCCCGCTCGAAGTCGGCGCGGTGGCGCAGACGGTGCTCCGGATACATCTCACCCCCTGTTCTCGCCGACGCGCAGACGCGGAGACACGGGGACGCGGAGAGAGCCCTCATCCTCTTCGGCCGCGCCGCACCGGGAGAGATAAGGGACGTCACCTCTTTCGGTCGGCGCCGTGCCGCACCTGAGGCACCTGAAGGGGCGGGGACGTGACCCCCTGGCTCCCTCGCCCCCAGGCGCCCGCACGCTGCAGGGGGAAAGAGGGCCACGGTGGGCGAGACGCAGCAGGTGTACCGGATGCGCCGGCAGACGCCAGGCAAGCCGCCGCTAGACGGTAAGGCGCTTGCGGCCCTTGGCTCGGCGGGCCTTGAGGACGCGCCGCCCGCTCTTGGTGTGCATCCGCTGCAAGAAGCCGTGTACGCGCTTGCGCCGGCGCACTTTGGGCTGGTAGGTCCGCTTCATGGTCGTTGGGGAGGCTTAGCTCACGTTACAGAGGTCTAAGTGTACCAGAGCGCCTCCACCTTGGAGGGGGCGCGTGGCTGCGGCGGCGCCTCCCCCGGCGGAGGCAGGAACGGACCCTCAGCTACTCTTCCCGCTCGGCGCAACGGCGGCGCCGGCCAGTTCCACCGTCAGGCGGGAGTGAACGGCGTACCAGGCGAGCTGGGCGTCGGTGGTTCCGTCCGGGGGCGTGCGCGTCAGGATCTCGGCCAGTTCCGCCCCATAGGCCTCAGCGTGCTCGGGGGCCGACGCCTCCCCCCGGTTCCAGGGGAACTCCAGCCGCACCGGGACGGAGACGACCTGGACGAGCGGGCGGTACTCCCAGATCTCGTGTCGTAGCCCGACGGCGTAGTAGAGGACACGGCGGCAACGGCCCTGCAGGGCAGCCACTCGTTCGGCGAGGGCGCCGGGCTCGGTGCCGGTGGCTGTCACCCCCAGCGCCAGCGCTCCCCACGGGACCATCTCCAGCGCCAGGGCCGGGCGCGCTCCGAGCGCCGCGGCCAGGGCCACGGCCAGCGGCTGGCTCTCGGCGTCGAGCGCAGCCACGGCATCGAACTGCCAGCGGCAGCGCCGTGCCAGGTCGACGAAGCGGGCCAGGGTCTGCGCCAGCTCCGCCAGCGACTCGAAGCCGAGACCCGGGTAGAGGGGAATGGCGATCCCGTCGTCGGAGGGCAGGCCAAGAGCGACGGCCGCGGCGTAGCCGTAGACGGCGATCTTCGGCGCTATGCGCCCATCGGGCGCGAACGGGGCGGCGAACTCGGCAAATCGCTCCAGGCCCTGGAGCGCCGCCGTGGCGTAGCGATGGTCGGGGGCGTATTCGAGCGCTCGCCGGAAGTGGATCGCCGCCGCCGCGTAGTCCTGGCGCCGCAGGGCGATGTCGCCCAGGCGGCAGAAGATCGGCGCGGCGCGCTCGCCCAGGGACGCCACGTCGCCGGCGATGATCCGCGCCAGGTTGGCACGCGCCTCATCCAGCTGGCCGCGGGCGGCGAACAGCTGAGCCTGGTTGTAGAGCGCGACCGTGTCGTTGGGACGAAGCTGGAGCGCCAGGCGGTAGCACTCCTCCGCCTCCGGTTCCAGCCCGTGCAGCTGGCAGAGTCGGCCCCGCGCCAGCAGGTAGAGGGGATTGGTGATGTCCAGGGCGGAGGCCTTCCGGTAGGCGGCGAGGGCACCTTCCCACTCTCCCTGCTGCTCGTACTGGACACCCCGCTGATAGTGCTGGTCGGCCAGCACCTTGACGAAGAAGCGTCCCGGGTCGGCGAGGTGAGAGCCGGTCATCGCACGGTCCATGCACTGTCCGCAGGCGGCGCCACGCCCGGTGCGCCGAAGATGAGTGTACACTGGCTGCGAATGGGAGGTGCAGACGGCCGTGAACGCGCGCGAAGCACTGCTCGAAGGACCCACGGAAGCGGTGACGGCGCGACCGCCTGAGCGCGTCAGTGTCGTGACCGACAGTCTGTCGTGGATCCCGCCCGACCTGGCCAGGGAGCTGGACATCCGCATCGTGCCCCTGCACGTCGCCTTCGGAGATGAGCAGTACACCGAGACGATCGACATTACTCCCCAGGAGTTCTATCGGCGCCTGAAGGAGTCGAAGGTGCTCCCCAAGACGTCGCAGCCTTCGCCGGGCGAGTTCCTGGACGTGTATCGCGAGGTGGCCAAGCACGCCGACGCCATCCTCTCCGTGCACGCGTCGTCGCGCTTGAGCGGGACCTACCACTCGGCGGAGACGGCCGCGGGGCTGCTGCGCCAGGAGCGCCCAGACGTGCGGATTGAATGCCTGGACACGCTGCAGATCGCCATGGCGGAGGGCATCGTGGCCGTCCGCGCCGCCGAAGCGGCCGCGCGGGGCGTCCCGTTTGACCGCATCGTGGCCGACGCCCGTGCCCTGCTGCCGAAGCCGCAGGTGCTGGTGGTGGTCGAGACGTTGGAGTACCTCTACCGCGGAGGGCGTATCGGGCGCGCGCGGGCCCTGCTCGGCGGCCTGCTGCGCATCCGGCCGATCCTGACTGTGGCCGATGGCGAGGTCACGCCGAAGGATCGGGCGCGCACCCGCAGCCAGGCCATGGCGCGCGTCGTGGACCTGATGGCAGAGTACGCGCAGGGGCGGCCTTTCGGCCACGTCGGCGTCTTCCACGCCGAGGCCCCCGACGTGGCCGAGGAGCTCACGGCCATGATCCGCTCCAGGTTCACGGTCAACCGGCTCGTCGCCTCCGAGCTGGGGCCGGTGATCGGGACGCACGTCGGCCCCGGGGCATTCGGGACGACGTATCACTGCGATTAGGTGGTGGTCAAATGGCGAGCGGATCGCCATTTGATCGTTCCTGCGCGGCTGAGGGCACGGCGCGGGCGACCAGCAGGCAGGCGGCAGCCAGCAGGACGGCCGTGACCAGAAAGACGGCCCGGATGCCGAAGGCGGCGGCCACGCCGGCGCCGACCAGTGGGCCGGCGGCGCTCCCGAGCGAGGAGGCGCTGGCCGCGATGCCAAAGGCGACGCCACGGCGGTCCGGCGGGGTGGCCAGGCCGATGATGGCCTGTGTGCTGGGGATCAGGGCGCCGGTGAACAGGCCCAGCCCAAGACGGAGCGCGAGCAGCTGGCCGGCGGTGGTGACCAGGGCTTGAGGGGCGTACAGCAGAGCCGAGCCGGCGGCGGCAATGAGCAGGACGCGCCGGTGCCCGACGGCATCGGCCAGCCGGCCGGCCCCCACCGCGCCGACGGCGCCGCACAGGCCACCCAGGCCGAGCACCAGGCCGGCCATAGAGCCGACGCGCTGCGGATCACCATGTAGCTCCTTGATGAACAGGGGGAGGACTGGAGAGATGACCGTGGCGGCAAACTGGAGCAGAAAGAGCAGGACCACCATGGCCAGGACGGCCCGTTTCGTCGCCGCCCAGCGCAGGCCCTGGACCATGCCCACCCGCGCCGTAGCGCGCGCCGTCCTGGGGACCTCCGGCACGGCGGCGAAGATGATGGCCCCCGAGAGCAGCATGAGTGCGCCGGTGAGCCCAAAGCCGGCGCGGTAGCCGTAGCGATCGGCGACAAACCCGCCCAGGAGCGGACCGGCCGCCGCCCCGCTGAAGGTCGCCATCTGGAGCAGGCCGACGCTCGATCCGAGCCGGTCACGGGGGACAATGGCCGAGGCCAGCACGGTCAGGGCCGCCTGCACGCCGGTAATCCCGCCCTGCAGGACGCGCAGCGCAAACAGCTCGTAGACGTTCCGCACCAGGCCCATGGCGCCGATCACCAGGGCCCCGCCAAAGAGGGCGCGCCCGACCATCAGCCTGGGGCCGCGGCGGTCGGCCACGGAGCCCCACACCGGCCCCAGGGTGGCCATCACGACCGAGAACGCCGCCGACGAGGCCCCCGCCCACAGGCCTGCGCGGCGCGCATCGGCCACGCCCAGCGCCTGGATGTACAGGGGCAGAAACGGCAGGGCAAAGCTGAAGGCCAGGGCCGACATGACCTGCGCCACGCACAGCGCCGCTAGCTGGCGGCGCCAGCCCAGGGCAACATCGCGCGTAGCGCGTTCATAGCAGCGACGGGGCAGAAGAGTGCTCCCCCCATACGATTCTTCCCGTTTCACGGCTACTTTCGTTGATTATGCTAGAATTACGGTGTGAACCGGTCTCTCGGACGTGACGGTGTCGCGCGTCCGCCCGGCGTGATCGAGACGTTCTCGGCCGGGTATGAGACGGTGAACCGGCGCCTGTGGCTGCTGCTCTTCCCGATCGGTCTCGACCTGCTGCTCTGGCTCGGTCCCAGGCTGTCCGTGGTCCCGCTGGCAGGATACCTGCCGTGGCACAGTCTGGAAGCGGATCAGGCGGCGCTGGCGACGGAGGTGCTGGCGCAGGTCAATCTGGCCGTGCTGCTGGCGCTGTATGTCCCCACGCTCTTCGGACGGCTGACGCCGGTGCCGGCGACCCCAGATGTGAGCCACCTGTGGAGCCGACCGGTGGTCGCGCTCCCTCCAGGAGGGGTAGTCGTTGCGCTGTGCGTGCTGCTGCCCCTAAGCCTGCTCATCGCCGCCCTGTACCTGGGCTTGATTGGGGAGCTGGTACAGCCGGCGCCGCGCGCTGGCGGGCGCCTGCGAGCGGCGGCCCGCAACTGGTGGCGCCTCATCGTGCTCCACGCCGCGGCGGCGGCGCTCTTCCTGGGCATCGGGGCGCCAGCCGGGCTGGCCATCTGGGGGGCGTCGCACTTGAGCGTGGAGGCGGGGGCCTTCCTGCTGCTCCTGACGCAGCTGGCGCTCGTCTGGCTGGTCTTCTATCTGTTCTTTGCCTTGGCGGCGGTGATCCTCAGCGACGCCGGCCCGCTCCGCGCCGCGCTGACGAGCGTGGAGGTGGTGCGCGCGAACTTCTGGCCGGCAGTGGCCTTCATTGGCCTGTCGCTCGTCATCGATACAGGGCTGCCGATCGTGTGGCGGGCGCTGGCCGGCCAGCTGTGGGGGCTGATGGCGGGCATGGTCGGCAATGCCTACGTGGGGACCGGCCTGGCCGCGGCGAGCATGCTCTTCTACCGCGACCGGCAGCGTCTGCTGGCGACGGCAGGCGCGTGACGCGGGCGCACGATGCGCATGATGCGGACGATGGAACAACAGCAGCAAACGAAGCAACAGACGTACGTTCGGACACGAGAGGGGTGAATCCTTGGCAATTACGAACCTGACGCCGGCGACGACGCCGGCCGGGGACTACACGGCATCAACGATCCAGGTGCTGGAAGGGCTGGAGCCCGTCCGGCGCCGGCCCGGCATGTACATCGGCAGCACCGACGTGCGGGGCCTGCACCATCTGGTGTATGAGATCGTCGACAACAGCGTCGACGAGGCGCTGGCGGGGGTGTGCGACCATATCCTGGTCACCATCCATCCGGACGGCAGCGTGACCGTCTCCGACAACGGGCGAGGCATCCCCGTTGACCCCCACCCCGCGTACCAGGTCTCCGCCCTGGAGCTGATCATGACCAAGCTGCACGCCGGCGGCAAGTTCGGCGGCGGGGGCTACAAGGTCACCGGCGGATTGCACGGCGTGGGGGCGTCGGTGGTGAATGCCCTCTCCAAGTGGCTGCGGGTGGAGGTGCACAAGGGCGGGTATATCCACGTCCAGGAGTACGTGCGGGGCACGCCCACCGGCCCGGTGCGCATCGTCGGCGAGACCGACCGCCACGGCACTACCACCACCTTCCTGCCGGACGACACCATCTTCGAGAGCCTGGACTACGAGTTCACCACCCTGGCCCAGCGGTTCCGCGAGATGGCCTATCTGACCGCGGGGCTGCGGTTCACGTTCGTCGACGAGCGCGACGGGCGCGAGGTCAACTACTACTTTGAGGGCGGGATCGCGTCGTTCGTGCGCCATCTCAACCGTGGCCGGACCGTCATCCATCCGCACCCGATCTACGTCTCGCGTGAGGTGGGGGCCAACGGGGGCACAGTCAGCGTCGAGGTGGCGCTGCAGTACAACGAGTCCTTTGACGAGAAGGTCTTCTCGTTCGCCAACACGATCAATACGGTCGATGGGGGCACGCACCTGACCGGGTTCCGCGCGGCGATCACGCGCCAGCTGAACGAGTACGCGCGGAAGGCGGGGCTGCTCAAGGAGAGCGATCCCAGCCTGACCGGCGAGGACGTGCGCGAGGGCCTGACGGCCATTATCAGCGTCAAGCTGCCTGAGCCGCAGTTCGAGGGGCAGACGAAGCACAAGCTGGGCAACACCGAGGTCCGCTCCGCTGTGGAGACGGTGGTCAATGACTCGCTCAGCCAGTACTTCGAGGAGAACCCGGCCGACGCGCGGCGGATCGTGGAGAAGTGCCTGATCGCGGCGCGGGCGCGGGAGGCGGCGCGCCGGGCGCGCGACCTGGTTATCCGAAAGGGGGCGTTCGAGGGGCTGACCCTGCCGGGCAAGCTGGCCGACTGCTCCGAGCGTGACCCGTCGCGGTGCGAGATCTTCATCGTGGAAGGGGATTCGGCTGGGGGCACGGCCAAGCAGGGCCGGGATCGCCAGTTCCAGGCTATCCTGCCCCTGCGGGGCAAGATCCTGAACGTGGAGAAGAGCCGGCTGGATAAGATGCTCTCCAGCGCCGAGCTGCGCACGCTGATCACCGCCCTGGGCACGGGCATCGGCGACACGTTTAACATCGACAAGCTGCGCTATGACCGCGTGGTGATCATGACCGACGCGGACGTAGACGGCAGCCACATCCGCACGCTGCTGCTGACCTTCTTCTTCCGCCACATGGAGCCGCTGATCACGCAGGGGCACCTGTACATTGCGCGCCCGCCGCTGTACAAGATCACGCACGGCCGCCAGACCCGCTACGCCTACTCCGAGGCCGAGCGCGACGCGGTCCTGCGCGAGATCAAGGGCAAGGCCGACGTGCAGCGCTACAAGGGGCTGGGGGAGATGACGGCCGAGCAGCTCTGGGAGACGACGCTCAATCCGGCCACCCGCAAGCTCTATCAGGTGGAGGTGGAGGACGCGATCGTCGCCGATGAGACGATCGACATGTGCCTGGGCGCCGACGTGGCCCCGCGCAAGCGCTGGATCCAGACCCACGCCAGCGAGGTCAAGAACCTGGATACGGTAGGCTAATCCAGGTCACACGGCTCAGCGCTCGGCGGCCGGCGCGCCAGGGAAGGTGCACCGTCACGGATCACCCCGTACTCGGCACCGAGTGCAGGGCGGCCGGCGCTGGACACCAAGCCGTGAGGGGCCGTCGCCGAGCGCTGAGCGTGTGGAGCACCACGCGCCGAGTACGGGGTACCAGGCGCGGAGCGCCTGAATTCGAGAGGGAGATCCGAGCATGCGTGTAGCGCTCGATGCGATGGGTGGCGACGCCGCCCCGCAGGTCACGGTGGCCGGCGCCGTGCAAGCGGCGCGGGACGGCCTGGCCGTGCTGCTGGTGGGGCGGCAGGAAGCGATCCGCGCCCAGCTAGCGCAGTATCCCGACGCCGGCAGCCTGCCCCTGGAGGTGCTGCCCGCGCCCGAGGTGGTGGAGATGCACGAGCATCCAGCGCAGGCGGTGCGCCAGAAGAAGGGGGCGTCGATCGTGGTCGCGATGCAGGCGCTCAAGGAGGGGAAGGCCGATGCGCTCTACTCCGCCGGCAACAGCGGCGCGGTGATGGCCGCGGCCCTGTTCACGCTGGGGCGGATCGCCGGCGTCCACCGGCCGGCCATCGGCGCCGTGGTGCCCCTGCTGGAGGGGCGCTGCTTTCTGGTGGATATCGGCGCCAACGCCGACTGCGAGCCAAACAACCTCCTGCAGTTTGCCCAGATGGGGGCAGCGTACATGGAGCACGTCTGCGGCGTGCCCCGCCCGCGGGTCGGCCTGATCAGTAACGGCGAGGAGGAGACCAAGGGGAACGCCCTGGTGCAGGCTACCCATCCGTTGCTCAAGGCCAGCGGCCTCAACTTCATCGGCAACGTGGAAGGGAAGGACGTCACCCGTGGCGTAGCGGACGTGGTGGTGACGGACGGCTTCACCGGCAATGTGATGCTCAAGCTGGCCGAGGGCCTCCAGGAGATGCTGTTCCACATGATCCGCGGTGCCGTCCGGCAAAAGCTGTGGTATCAGCTGGCCGGGGCGGTGCTGCGTCCGGCCCTGCGCGCCGCCGCCAGGCGCCTGGACTACACCGAGTACGGCGGCGCGCCGCTGATCGGCGTGCGGGGCGCGGTCTTCATCGGGCACGGGCGCTCCAACGCCAAGGCGATCGCCAACGGCATCCGCACCGCCGAGGCGGCCGCCCGCGCGGGGCTGGTGGCGAAGCTGGAACGAGCCATCGCCGCCCAGCCGGCCCCCGCACCCGGCTAGTGGGTCACTTGCCTTGGCTCTGGCCATTGGCTCCTGTGGTGGAATGGCAATGGGCATGACAAACGACCCACTTGCCGGCGCATCTTGGTGCGTCCAGCACCTCTGGGCTACATCCGCCAAGAGACGGACAGGCAGGGCGGGCTTGGGGGGATGCACCACTCATGCAGGAGCGCATCATGCAGGCGATCGTCAACGGGCAGATTGTCACCCCCGGCGAGCCGGTCCGGCGCGGGACGGTAGTGCTCGATGGCGGACGCATCGCGCGCCTCGCGCCGCCGGATGAGCCCCTGCCGCGGGAGGCGGCGGTCCTTGACGCCGGCGGCGGGTACGTGGCGCCGGGCTTCATCGACGTGCACGTCCACGGGGGCGGCGGGGCCGACTTCATGGACGCCACGCCGGAGGCGGTGCGGACCGTGTGCCGGTTTCACGCCGCCGGGGGAACCACGGGGCTCCTGGCCACCACGGCGGCGGCCCCGACGGAGGCCCTGCTGGCGGCACTGCAGGTCATTGCCGGCGTGCAGCGGGAGGGGACGGGCGGCGCCGCCATTCTGGGCGTACACCTGGAGGGCCCCTACTTCGCCCCCACCAAGCACGGCTGCCACCTGCCTGACCAGGTGAGATCTCCCAGGCCGGAAGAGTACCGCCGGCTGCTGGACGCCTGCCCGGGCCTGGTACGCTGGGTGACGCTAGCGCCGGAGATCGAGGGGGCGCTGGACCTGATCGCCGCCCTGGCGGAGCGAGGGATCGTGGCCTCGGCCGGCCACAGCGAGGCGACGGAGGCCGAGATCCGCGCGGCTATCAGCGCCGGCTTGCGCCACGCCACGCACCTGTACTGCGCAATGAGTAGCATCACCAAGCGCGGGCCGGAGCGGATCCCGGGGCTGGTGGAGACGGCGCTCGCCAGCGACGAACTGACGACGGAGGTCATCGCCGACGGGCACCACCTGGCGCCGGCGCTCCTGCGGATCGCGGTGAAGGCCAAGGGGGCGCACGCCTTGCTGCTGGTGACCGACGCGATGCGGGGCGCCGGCATGCCGGACGGGCGGTACACCTTCGGCCCGCCCGACGGCACGCCGGCCATCGTCGAAGGCGGCGTGGCACGGACGCTGGACAACACCGGCTTCGCCAGCAGCACGGCGCAAGCCAACCAGCTCGTTCGGACCATGGTCCGCCTCGCCGGCTGCTCGCTGGCCGAGGCGGTGGAGATGGCGTCGCTCACCCCGGCGCGGGCGCTGGGGCTCGCCCAGCGCAAGGGGCGCCTCCGCGCCGGCTACGACGCCGACGTGGTGGTGCTGGATGAAGCGCTTGAGGTTCGGGCCACGATCCTGGCCGGCGAGGTGGTGTACTCCGGACCTTCCCGCTGAGCGCGCGCCGGCCCAACAGCGTGGCTCAGTCGCCAACGGAGCCCTCACCCTCCCCCTCTCTCATAGGGAGCGGGAACGCTCCCGAGGAGGGCGCCCTCACCCTCGTCCTTTCCCGTGGGGAGAGGGAGTGGAGCGTCAGCTAAAGGGTGCGGGAGCCGCCACGCCCAGGAGCGCGGCCAGGGTTACCGCCAGCTTCTCCGGATCGTGCCGGAAGACGATGATGCTCTGCGTGGCGGCGCCCCCGTCGCCGGTGCCGGCCGGCACGGGGACGCGCTCGACCATGCGCGTGGCCAGGTCGGCGGCCACGACCACCGCCCCTTCTACGGTGGAGATCTTCCGCAGGCGCCGGCCGGCGGTGACCAGCGTGCCCCCGTAGGCGCCGTCTGGCTCCGGCAGGACCGGAGTGGCCAGGGCGGCCGAGTAGCGTTCCTGGATCAGGCGGTCGTTGCTGGCGCTATTGACCAGGACGTAATCGAGCCTGATCCCGCCGTAGGCGTGGAGCGCCCGCACGAAGTCCGCCACGCCGAAGTCGTCCGTCTGGCCGGGCTCGGTCATAAGGTTGGCGATGAGGATCTTGCGGGCCTTGCTGGCCTGGATAGCCTCTTTCAGCTCGCGGAGCAGCAGGTTGGGCAGGACGCTCAGATAGAAGCTGCCGGGCCCAAAGAGAATGACGTCCGCCTCGCGGACGGCATAGAGGGCCTCCGCGCGGACGGGGGCGTCCACGCAGCGGATGAACGCCTGCCCTTCGCGCAGGACCTGCTCGGGGCGCTCGCCCGGCCGGATGAGGAAGATCCGCTTGATGGGGACGCCGCTGCGCCGCGCGCGGATGGCGTCCGCCCCTTCCAGGATGGTGCCGTGCTCCAGCTCGGCGCAGAGCACGAGGGGCTCATCGACGGGATGGAGCAGGCGATCGCCGCTGCCGGTAAGCTGCCCGGCGAGCGCCAGAGGCAGGGGGCCTTCGGCGACGCTGGCCAGGCCCAGGAGCTTGTCGGCGTAGAAGTCGCGGTGCTGCTGGAGCGCAACGAAGCCGCGGTGCCCCGCCAAGGCCAGCGCCTGAGGGCGGCGCTGCGGGAGGCGGTAGTTGTAGACCATGTCTACCAGCCGCCCGCTGGCGTACGGTGGCTGCACCGCACTCATCAGCGAGCGGTTCAACTGCACGATGGCGATGGCCACCACCGCGGTTCCGGTGGCCAGGAACAGCGCTCCCCGCCACGGCCGCTCGATCGGCTGGAGAGTGACGTAGCGCACCCACTCGGGGAAGGGCTGCGTCCGGTACAGCTGGACGAGGAAGAAGGCGATGCCCAGGGCGACGAACGTCAAACCCAGCACCAGCAGGAGGAGCCAGCGTTTGACCTGCATGCCCGGGCGGGCCCACTTGGCCAGCTCGTCCAGCCAGCCGCCGATCACCCCCACCGCGGCGAAACGGCGAATACCCTGCATCCTCGCGACTAGAGCAAATGCTAGCACGGCCATGATCTCCTGGAGCGGGCCGTAGGACGCCCTCCTTACCGCATCCGGCGTTGGCCGAAGGACAAAGGGGCAGCCGTCCTTCACACGCGCGGACGGCGACAGTCTGACCGCTGTTTAGACCTGATAAGTTACCGGCGGAGCCCTAGCCCTCTCCCATAGCAAGCGGGAATGCTCCCAGAGGGAGAAGGAGCCCTCACCTTCGCCTGTTCCCACAGGAAGAGGCAACGCTGCCCGGGCTAGGGCCGGCGGGGTTAGGTGGCGGGCTTGAGTGCAGGAAGAGCCGCAGGGGCAGGAGCCGGGGCCGGCACGCGCGCCGTAGCCGCACGCGCCTCCAGGATGCGCAGCAGCTCGCCGGCCACCAGCTCTGGGTCGTGGCGGATGCTGTCCTGCTTGTTCCAGAGCTGGCGCTCCTCCGCACCGCTCTCGATCAGATTGCCGGCCACGACCTGCACGCCCAGTTCCGTGATCTTCCGCAGCTCCTCGGCGCTCAGGGCCAGGAGGAAGAGCCCCTCCCGCCGGTAGCGCTCCAGGACGTGCGCGGGGGGGACGCCGGTGTTCACCAGGGCGAAGTCAAGCTGGCCTCGGCCGGCATAGCCGGCCACCTCCGCCACATGGTCGAAGATGGTCAGGCCATCCGTCTGGCCGGGCTGGGTGGTGGTGTTGCAGACGTATACCGTGCAGGCGCCACGCTGGCGCGCATCGGCGATCGCCTCCCTCACCCCGGGGACCACCAGGCAGGCGATGACGGTGGTAAACAGGCTGCCAGGGCCAATGGTGATCAGGTCTGCCTGCCGAATGGCCTCCAGCGCGGGCGGGTAGGCCTCCACGCCTTCATCGCGCAGGAAGATGCGTTTGATGGCCGGCTTGTGCAGCGCCCGCACGCTCACCTCTTCGTAGCGGACGGACCCGTCCACGAGCTCGGCACACAGATGGGTGTTGGCCAGGGTGACCGGCAGGATGGTGGCGGCTGGCTGGAGCAGGCGACCGGTCTCCTGGACGGCGCGCTCAAAGCTCCCCGTCATCTGGGCCAGCGCCGCAATGAACAGATTGCCGAAGGCGACGCCGTTGAACTCGTTGAGGCGCGTGCTGACCAGGCGGTGCTGGAAGAGGTCCCGCAGGATCGGATCAGCCCCCGACAGGGTGACCATCGCGTTGCGGAGGTCGCCGGGGGCAGGGATATTCAGCAGGCTACGCACCACCCCCGTAGACCGGCCGGAGTCGGTGACGGCGATGATGCCGGTCACGTGGCGCGTGTGGCGGCAGAGCCCCTGCATCACCTGGGCCGCTCCCACGCCGCCACCCAGGCACACGGCGCGGAAATCTCTCACGTGCTCCATAGCATCTCCACCATTCCGAAGCATCCTTCCATAACCGCGGTGTGGCGGCGCGTCGCGCGGCGGCGAGCGAAGGCAAGCGTGAGCGCCCTGATGCTAGCACAACGAGGGACGTGACGGGGACGTTCCGCCCTAGATGGGCCAGCCGTCGATCAGCGCGCCGCGCGCCGCGATGGGCCGCGTTTCCGCGGGGCCAGCGCCGGTGGCAGCGGAGCGCCGACCAGCCATGAGCCGTTGCGCCCGCTGCAAGCGCCAGCCCGCGTGCCGCGCTGGAGCGCCGACCGACCACCAATGCCTGCTCCACTTCCCGCGCCAGCGCCGGACGTTCCCGCGCCGGCCGCGCCAGCAGCCTATGCAAGTGGCGTACCACGCCGCGTGTGGCGGGGCGAGGCGCGCGGTATCCGCGGTACCCGCGGTACCATACCAGCGCCATGGGTGCAGAACGGGGTCCATCGCGCCGGCCACGCCTGTTCACGCTGGAGGAGGCGAACGCGCTCCTGCCGCGCGTCCGGCGCGCGGTGGAGCAGATCCGCTCCTGCGCGGCCGAGCTGGCGCGCCTCCAGACCCAGTTGGCGAGCTACGGCAGAACGGCGGGGGGCAATGGCCGTGCGGGGAACGGGCACGGGCGGGGGCTATTGGCAGCCCTGGAGCGCGCCGAGGCGCTGCTCGGCGCCACGCGGGCGGCGCTCAGCGAGCTGGAAGCGATCGGCTGCGAGCTGAAGGACATCGACCTGGGCCTGGTGGACTTCCGCGCCCTGCGCGAAGGGCGCGAGGTCTATCTGTGCTGGCGGCTGGGCGAGGATGAGATCCGCTTCTGGCACGAGCTCGACACCGGCTTTGCCGGGCGCCAGCCCCTGTGAGCCGGGCGCCGGCGGGCGGCAGGGGGTGGGGGTCAGGCCTGGGGCGCCGGACTGGGACGTTCTTGGACGTTCTGTTAGACCCGCGATCGCTGGTGATCCGGTGCGTCAGGGCTGGGCGGTCAGGCCGGGGGTGCCGGACTTGGGACCGGCGCGCCGCGCTACGCGGAAGCAGGCGAAGCGCCAGGGGGTAAAGAGCGAACGCAGGCGATACTCCAGGATCAGGGCGATCATGCGCAGGCCGAGGGTGACGGCCTTGAACGGGTCGCCGGTCACGGACGAGGTGCCCACCCGCTTGGTGTAGTTGACGGGGATCTGGACCATGGTGTGTCCGGCGATGAGGGAGAGCAGCATCATCTCCGGGCCAAAGAAGCTGCCGCCCACACGGAAATCGGGCTCGATCTGGCGTAGCGCCTGACGTTTGATCAGACGCATGGTGCAGCCCACGTCGCTCAGCGTCGTGCTGTTAAAGAGCACCTCCATCAGCTTGGCCACGGCGTAGTTGCCCCAGCGCAGAAAGAAGCCCATGTTGGCCCCCGCCCAAATGAACTCCCGCTGGGTGCGCGTGCCGTAGACGGCGTCGCAGTCGTCGGAGTAGGCCAGGAGCTTCACCACGTCGTGGCCACGGAAGGTGCCATCCGGCTCAGCGACGATGATCAGGTCGCCAGTGGCCTCGCGAAAGCCGCGCCGGATGGCGTAGCCATACCCTTGCTGCGGTTCATGCACCAAACGCACCCGGTCAGCCGGCGCACGGCGGACCTCGTCGTCCGTGCCGGGAGCGGCATTGTTGTTGACGACGACGATCTCGTCGACGAAGCCGGACGCCAGAAACTCCATGATGGCGTCGTAGATGGAACCCCGCTCGTTATAGGTGGGGAAGATCACGGAGACTCGTGCCGACCGCCACATGGCTGCCTCAGTGCCGCTCGCATAAAACGACGCTGGTGGGGTGGAGGGAACGTATACGGCGTGTGCAGAAGGATAGCTAGAGGCCGCTGCCGGCCTCATCAATGGCGCACAGATAGGGTGCACAGGTAGGGTGCAAGGAACGTGTGCGGCGCGTGCAGAAGGATAGCGCCTGTAGCCCTGGCCGTGCTGCTGTGGCTGGGGCCGTGGGGCGCAGTGGTGGAGGCCCAGTCGTCTCCCCGTACCTCCGGCGACGCGCTGGCCGCCGCGTTGGCGCCGCCCGGTGAGGCGCATCCACGCCTGGTCCGCGCCGGGCAGGACGTATTCTGGGTGCAAGGCAGAAAGCGGCGCTGGATCGTTTCCCCCCAGGTCTTTGCCGACTATCGCTTCCGTGAGGAGTGGATCGAGCCGATTAGCGAGCAGGAGCTCACCGCGATTGCGCGCGGCCCGGACCTGGTGGCGGGGCCAGTGCTGCGCGCGCCGGACGGGGAGATCTGGGTGGTGTACGAAGGCGCGCGCCGGCGCGTCGCCGGCCCAGACGCCTTTGCGCCCCTGTATCTCTCCCCTGACGACGCGGTGCCGGCCAGCGCTGAGCTGCTGACCTCCTATCCCGCCGGCCGGCCGATCGGGAACCCGCCCAGGCCGTGGATGGCCGGGATCGTGATCGCCGTGCTGCTCGGCGCGGGCTGGGTCTGGTGGTTCGACCGTGGCGGGCGGCGCCCGTCAGGGGGGATCTGGCTCGTGCTGGGCGCCCTGGTTGTTGCCGGCACCGCGTTCAAGGTGCACTACGTCGCGCTCTTCCCCTGGCTCCCGGATGGGGCAGACGCCAACGCCTACGCCACAGTGGCGAGGTATCTCGCCTCGGGGGGGAGCGTCCTCGACGATGGACCCTATCGCGGGCTCATCGGCGTCACGTCACCCCTGTACCCCTTCATTCTGGCCGCGTTCTCCTGGGCAGTGGCCCTGGCGCATGAGAGCGTGGTGGGCTGGAAGCTCGTCCAGGTGGCGGTCGCCGTGGCGCTGGTCCCGCTCACCGGCTCCCTGGCCGGCCGCCTCTACGGCCCGCGGGCCGGGCGGCTGGCCGCCGTGCTGGCCGCCATCTCGCCACTCTGGCTCTACAGTGCGGAGCTGCTGCAGTATGAGCTGTGGCTGGCGCTCAGCGTGCTGGCCGGCACCTGGTGCCTGGTACAGGCCGCCGCCCAGCCGCAGCGTCTGCGCTGGTTCATGCTGGCCGGCACGGCGTACGGGCTGGCCGGAGCGCTGCAGCTCAAATCCGTGGTCCTGCTTGCGCCGGCCGCCGCCTGCATCGTGTGGCTGACCTGGCGCGTCGGCCGCGCATGCCAGGCCGGGCTGGAAGCGGAGGTCGGGGAGACGCGGCCGGAAGGGGCAGGGCAGGGAACGGAAAACCGCAAGACGCGTGGCGCCCCGGCCAGGGGCACGACGGCACCGGCGGTGGCGCTGGTCTTCTTCGCGGCCGCGAGCGCGCCCCTCACCGCCTGGGGGCTGCGCAACGTCATCGTGCATGGGGAGCCGGTCATCGGCTCCACGGCCGCGGGGGTCATCTTCTGGATGGGCAACCACGACGGGGCGACCGGCGGGATCATGCAGGTCCCGCCCCCGCCCGCGTTGTACGAGCAGGTGAAGCGTTATCCAGAGCGGTCCATTACGCGCGAGACCCGCGCCTACGCCGCGCTTGCGGCGGGGTACATCGCGCAGCATCCGTCGCGCTTCGGGGTACTGGCCCTGAAGAAGCTGGAACGGTTCTGGTGGACGATTACGCCGGACAGGCTCGGCGAATACGCTGAAGGGCGCATGCTCGCCTTCCTGGGCGGCATGGTAGACGGCCCGGCGCTCACGCTCTTCTCCAAGCTGCTGCACCTGTTCACGGCCGTGACGCTCGCTGCTGGCGTGCTGGGGGGCGGGCGGCTCAGTGCTGGCGCGGGCGGGCCGGCCACAGTCGGACGCTGGCTGGTGCTCAGCTCCTGTCTGCTGTTCTGGCTGGTCCACATCCCCTTCATCGCAGAGCCACGATACCGGATCCCCATCGCCCCGCTGCTGCAGGTGCTGCAAGGCACGGGCCTGGTCGTCTTGCGAGACGCGCTACCATTGGGCCGGAAGGGGCCGGACGGCTGCAACGGTTCCGATGAGCGACGTGGCTGATGCGGGCGAGACCCGCCCGATCCCCAAGGAAGTCGATGACGCCATTCGTGCGGCGGCCGTCGCCGAGAGCGCGGAAGACGCCGCGCTGACGCTCGCCGCCATCGCCAACCGGGCCATCGCTGAGCTGAACAAGCTGGCGCGCACCCAGTCCCAGGCGCGCCGCGGCCAGCCGGACTGGGGAACCTGGGCCGGCATGGCCAACGCGGCGCGAGACGCTGTGCTGCGGGTGGCCACGTGCCGTAAGACGGCTGCCGAGCTGGTACAGAAGAAGGGCGGCGGGGCGACGTAAGCGCCGGGTCACCACTCAGCCGATCACCCCCGTGGGGGCGGCGGCATCACGGGTTTCATCCAGGGAGGTTGGATCGTTACAGCCCCGGAAGTCTCACGTCGGGCAAGGCCGCCGGGCGTCAAAGGGCGGGGCTGATCCAGATTGGCCGGCGACCGCTTAGACCAGGCGTCGAGCGGCCTCCCGCTGGCTTTCCGTCGCCGTCTTCTGGCGATCCTCCAGGAACTCGCCGACGACCTTGACGATCGCCCCCACCGCCAGCAGGATCTCGGCCGTTCGCTGGAGCACCTGCACCCAGTCGACCTGCCGCCGGCCCACCAGGCCGGCCACGGCGGAGCGTCCGGCGCGGCGCTCGCCGGTCCACAAGAAGGCCAGGGCGGCCGCCGCGGCGCTCAGGGCCTTGCCGATGCTGCCGGACCACTTCTGTACCAGCACGCGGTGCTCTAGCGGGGTGAGCATGCGGCGATCCAGCCGGTTCAGCAGGCGCTCGCCGGCACGGCTGCTCAGGAACACGGCCAGTAACCGCGCCACGACCTGGCCGCCGATCAGTCCGGCGGCGGCCCCGACCAGTCGGTTCGCCATCGTCTTGCTCTCAGCCCATCTCCAATCCGGTGCGCATTGAAGGCCGGCCTTCCCCACGCGGGGCCGGCGGGCCGGCTCGCACGGGCACGCGAGAAGGTGGCCAGGCAGGAAGTATGCCAGGCGCGCCCGCGCGGCAGCCCGCACACCGTCGTGGCGGGTGCAGGCTTGCGCGGGGCCGCGCCTGCCGGCCGCTGCTGCGGTCCGGATATAGCGTTGCGAAGCCCGCTGGCGTGGGCTCGACCATGCCGCCCGCCTGGCCAGCGCCGCCTTGCGCCTCCACTTCAGGAGCGGGCAAGCCTGCCGATGATTATCGGTGGCAGCGCCTGAGGGGCCCGGCCGTTCGCCAGCCGCATCGTGGCCGGCGCCACGCCTAGTGGGTCACTTCCCCTGGATGTGGCCGTTGGCGCCCGTGGCGGAATGGCACTAGGCATGACACATGGCCCACCAGCGCTGCACGTCGCACGAGGACATCTCGGATCAACATGAACGACCGCGTGTACCCCGTATCTGGCAGACGGCTGGGACGGCGGGCCTTTCACCGCCTGACCCTTGGCGCCAGCGCCCTGGTGGGAACGGCCGCACGGCTGGGCCGCGCGCCGGCGGCCCGCGCGGCGCGGGCGCGTTCCCCCCTTCCTGCGGTCGAGCCGGCCGAGGCCTTTGGCGTGAACGAAGCGTTCCGCGCGCCGGCGTTCGCCGCCCTCTCCGGTGCCCGCTGGACACGCTGGACGGTGCAGTGGTTCAACGTCCAGCCCAGGCCCGGCGAGTTCAACGTGCACTACTTCCTGGACCACCGTGGCCGGTCCATCCTGGAAGCGCAGGTCAGGGCGGGGATGAAGGTGGCGGCCATGGTGCTCGGCACGCCGGAGTGGGCGGCCGAGACGCCTGGCCTCAAAACAGGGACATCCGTCCCAAGGGGCCTGTACGAGCCGGTCTTCCTCGGAGACCAACCCAATCCGGACAACACCTGGGGCGCGTTCATGTACCACCTGGCCGCCACCTACCGGGGCCTGATGGACGTGTTCGAGATCTGGAACGAGGTGGAGATCCCGGCGTCCGGCTCGAATGCCCTCTACAACACCTGGGCTGGGACGGCAGCAGACTACTACCAGCTGCTCAAGGTGGCGGCCGAGGCCGCCCGCGCCGCCAATCCCCAGGTGCGCCTGGTCACCGCCCCCTACTCCTACTTCAAGGACAAGGAAGCCGGGGGTGGCCAGCA
>DAOTTI010000139.1:0-28216 GCA_034437795.1 Chloroflexota bacterium
CAGCATCGGCCCCGAGTCCCACCCGCCATCGGCGCTGGTGGTGGTGTGCACCAGGATGCCGCGATTGGTCCAGCGGACCGTCGTCCCACGGGTAACGATCAGTTCTGCCGGCTCAAAGGCGTACTCCACGATGGCCACCTCGGCCACCGTCCCGTTGCTGGGGGTGGCGGTGGGCGTCGGCGTTGGGGTGCTGGTGGGAGTGGGCGTGCGGGATGGGGTGCTCGTCGGTGTGGTGGTCGGAGCAGGGGTGCTCGTGGCCGTGGCCGTCGAGGTCGGGAGCGGCGTACTCGTAGCGGTAGGCGTGGGCGAAGGAGTAGGCGTGGCCGTCTGCGTTCGGCTCGCGGTTGCGCTGGGCGTACTGGTGGCCGTCGGCGTATCGGTCGCTGTGGCGGTGGCTGTTGGGGTAGGCGTGGCGGTAGCTGTGGGAGCTTCCGTCGCCGTCGGAGCGGGTGTGGCCGTTGCAGTGGGCGTCACTGTAGTGGTAGGCGTCTCCGTCGCCGCCGGTGCGGGTGTAGCGGTCGGTGACGGAGTGGCCGATGGCGTCGCCGTGCCCGTAGCGCTCGGGGACGGGGCTGACGTGGGTGTCGGTGTGGCGGAAGGCGAGGCCGTTGGGGCGTCGGTAGGAGTGGCGGATGGCGTTGCCGTGCTGGTCGCGCTGGGCGAAGGCGTGCGCGTCGCGGTAGCGGATGGTGTGGCGGTCCGCGTCGGCGTGGCGCCGCCGGTGAGCGTCGTAGCGGCCAGCGCGCGGTTGTTGGCGGCCACGGGATCCGGCTCGCCGGTCGTGCTGACGACCTGGGCGACGTTGAGCAGCGATGCTGCCGCGGCCGGGGTGGTGTGCGCCAGGAGCACCACGCGGACGGCGCCGCCGGCGGGGAGCGCGCCCAGCGAGCAGACGGCCACGGTCGTGGCCAGCGGTGGGTACGGAACGGGCATGCAGGCCGCAGACGACGCCCAGATGAAGGTGGTACCGGCGGGCAGCACGTTGAAGAGCGCGACGCCAGCCGCAGGATCGGGCCCGCCGTTCCGCGCGTCCACCACGTAGACGAGGTAGCCACCGGCTGCCACCGGATCGGGGAAGTCAAACACCGTGACGCTCAGGTCAGCGATGCCAGGGGCCGCCGGTTGCGGCGCCAGGGGCTGCTGCGCGCCGGCTGGCAGGGTCTGGGCCGCCACAGCGCCGCCGGCGGCGCTGGCCTGGGCGCCGTCGAGGAGCGTCGGCATCGTGGAGGGCGCTGGGCGCTCGCCCGGCTGAGCGGTGAGGCTCGGCCGACTGATCGTGCCGCTGTCTGCGTCTGCCTCCCGCAGGGCAGCGAGCACGAGCGCCTGCAGGCGGGACGGCAGGGCGGGTTCGTTTTCGCCCAGGGGCTGGAGACTGCTCCCGACCGGCGCCTCACCGCCGGTGGGCGTCACTGACGCCGATGGGGCGGGGGGTGGGGCCATTCCCCGTCCCGCCCCGGAGGTCAGCAACGCCGCACCGGCGGCAGGCTCCGGCCAGTCTGCCCTGCCGGCCACGGCCGCGCCGCCAAGCAAGCACACCACCAACCATAGACGCAGCGCCCACAACCCTGCGCCGCCTCGTCCCGCCATGCAACCCTATCTCCCATCGCCGCCCGTCTCGCTGCGCCCGCCCCCGCGCGGCGCGGCCGCAGTCCCGCAGGTACAGCGGCCGGCACCCTACCAGGCGCGGAACCCACCACGCCAGGTGCGGCCGTTGCAGTCCAGTTGAGAGGTGGTTGAAAGCTGGTAGAGCGGGCCGGCAGGACGTTTCGGACCGTTCAAATCGCAAGGAGTCCCGCAAGTCGCGCCGGAAGCAGCCGGTAACGGACCGTCCGCCGCGGGCACGCCGGTACGCTGGTATCCTGCGCGGTGCGCGTGGCGGACGCTGAGCCGCAGCGCGCGGCTGCCCCCGAGCTTGGAGCATCTCACGAGCGGCGCCCACACCCTGGCCCAGGGTTCCCGCCGGAGGCGGGGCGAGTGGAGGAGTAGCGAGTAGGGAGTGGCGACTGGCGCGCCCCCCCACCCAGGGTTCCCGCCGGAGGCGGGACGACTAGAGGGAGGGCATCACCGGCCGTGAATGATGCCGGCCGGCAGAGGCGCCGACACAGGAGGACGAATGAACGTCGAACAGGAGATCCGGGCCTACCTCTTGGCGCTGCTGTACGCCTTCACCGGCATGGCCCTGCTGTTCCTGGGCTATAAGCTCTTTGACGCCCTGACGCCCACCAACCTGCAGCGCAAGATCTTTGACGAAGGGAACGTGGCGGTCGCCGTGACGGTGGGCCTGTTCATGCTCGGCATCGCCGTGGTGGTGCACGCCGCCCTCAAGGCGTGAGCCGGCGATCTATTCGGGCCAGGTGGCGATGCCCAGGGCATCGTGCCCAGACCTAGCAAGTCACATCGTATGGAGCCGGCCGCGGAGCCAAGGCCGGCCGTTTGTCACCATAGGCATAAAGGCGACGGGAGCCGAGCCGAGCGCAAGGGAGCAAGGACAGAGCAACCATGTGGGTGCGACCGGGCTACTACAGGGATCTGGTCCGTGATCGGGACTCGCGCCGGCTGATCAATCTGGACCACTTTAAGTCGGTGCGGGTGATCGCCGTCACGCCAGACATGCAGACGCCCTACTGGGCGATCGAGGCCATTGGGCAAACGCGAGCCGAGGACGAGCTGCTGGCGGCGCTGCGGACCGAAGAGGAGGCGCGAGACGCCTTCACCCAGCTGTCAGACGGCCTGGGCGTGGGTAAGGGCTTCCTGGACCTGAGCCAGTTGGTCCCGACCGACCAGCGGGGGTAGGGGGCCACGCCACTGCCTGGCCGGGCCGACGGGCGCCGGCACTTGTCTACGCGGTGCAGGTGCGAGAAGTCTACTTACCGTGCAGCTAGCCCACGGGCTGAGCCCTCACTCTCTCGCAGAGGGAGAGAGAAGCCTTGCCGGCCGTGAATGGGCCGGGCTAGCGCCCCAGGACCTGGTAGGCCGCGCCGCGGACCTCGATGCGCGCCGGCCCGTCCACCGCAGTGCGATGCCACCCGGGCCGGCCCGGAGCCGGCTCGCCTTCGGGCGCCTCCGGCTGCGGTGCGGCGCCGGCAGGGGCCGGTGAGGCGCTGCGGGGATTGCCCTGGACAACGACCAACTCCGGGGAGACGGCGCGAAGCAGCGACACCCCCGCTGGCGCCCGCGCCGTGCGCTCGGTCAGCAGCAGCACGGTGCTCTGCACGGCTACACCGCCGCTCAGCAGGCGGTTCTGCCGTGCGACGGCCGCATCGGGGAAGATGAGCAGGCTGAAGTCGCCGGAGCGAATGCGGATAGCGGGTGGCTGCGCCCCGCGGGATCGTGTGGGCTCTCCCACCTCCGCGGCGGGGCCGGAAAGCGATGGCGCGCCCTCGGTCTCGAGGCCGAGCACCTCGACGATAAGGTGGCGCCCAACGGCGATCTCGCTAGCTACGTCAGCCGGCAGCCGGCGGATACCGCGCCGCCCCGCCACCTCGCGCACCCGCCGGTAGGCCGCCGTCGGATAGTCGTCCGCGGCGTCCAGCAGGAGGCCCACGCGGTAGCGCTCCAGTACCCTGGGCAGCCCCAGCACGTACGGCTCGCGGGGGTCGGCCAGGACCACGACGTCGATCGTGCGGTCCCACGGCCTCAATTGCTCGCCGAGTAGCGTAGCGGCGCTGCCGGCGGCGGGGCCCCCGTTCACCAGCACGCGCGCCCCATCGGCGGCGCGGATCATGGCCAGGCTCCCTTCTGCGATGGCGGGGACACTGGCCACCAGGCGCGGCTGGTCCCCCACCGTGGCTGGGCACGCCATCGCCCAGCCGGCGCAGGCCAGCACGCCGAGGGCGGCCAAGGCCAGGCGCGGCAGCCAGCCCGAATTCTTCTGGAGCGGCAGGGCCGCCGTGGCGCCTCCCTGGACCCCGCGGTGCTGTGCCCAGGCGCAGAGCAGGGCCAGCGCGGCGAGGTAGGCGGCCACGGCGGCGACGTTCCAGGGCGGGAGGCCGGCGGCCGCCCACGGCGGCGCCGCTGCCCAGTCCACCAGGCGGACCAGCGCCGTGGCCGGCACCCAGGTGAGCGCCGCGAACAGAGGCGCGGCCGGCGGAAAGGCCGTCCCCGCGATGAGCAGCGCCGCGCCGCCGAGCATGATGGCGGGCACCAGCGGCAGGCCGAGGACGTTGGCCAGCGGAGCCACCAGCGAGACCTGCCCGAAGAGGCCGGCCAGCACCGGCAGGACGAAGACCTGCGCCGCCAGCGTCGTGGCCAGCGCCTCTCTGGCCGGCGCGGGGAGCCAGGGCCAGCGGCCCAGCAAAGAGCCGAGGACGGGCGCCAACCAGACCAGGCCCGCGGTGCCGAGGAAGCTGAGCTGCCAGCCCGGATCGTCGAGCGTGTCGGGGCGCCAGGCGGCGAGGAAGGCGCTCCCCCATAGCAGCAGGCTGCCGGCGCCGCCGCTGCGTCCCAGGGCATGGCCGATGAGGGCGAGCTGCGCCATGGCCGCCGCCCGTAAGACGCTTCCCGACCAGCCGACGAGCAGGACGAAGGCCCACAGGGCGGCTGAGGCCAGGGCGGCGGTGAGCCAGCGCCGCCACGAGCGCGTGCTGCGCAGACCGCCCATCAGCGTGGCCACCGCGCCAATCACCAGCGAGACGTTAAACCCGCTGATAGCGATCATGTGGCTGGTGCCGGAGCGGTTGAAGCGCTCCATCAGGTCGCGGGGGATGGTCGCGCGCTGCCCGATCAGCATGCCGGCGACGAGGGCGGCCTGGGGCTCCGGCAGGTACGCCGCCACCACGCCGGCAAGGTGGCGCCGCGCGGCCACTGTGGCGGCGCGAACGCGGTCGGGAGCCTCGTAGCCGAGACGAGCGACGCTCGGAAAGGCAGCCACGGCATCCACGCCCTGCCGGCGCAGATAGGCGGCGTAGCCGGGCGATACGTCCGCCTCCGGTAGCTTGATCTGGCCTCGCACCTCGACCACCTCACCATGCGCCAGCGCCGGCGCCAGCCCCGTCGTGATCTGGACGTACCCCGAGACGGCGGTCCACGGCTCCCCCTCGCCTCTGGCGGCGTCGACGCGCAGGCGGACCTGCTGCACCCGCTCGCGAGGCACTGGCTCGTCGGCCACGACTCCGCGTACGGCCGCCACCGGCCGCGAAGCGAGCAGGCGGCTGAGGCCGGATACGGGCCTATTCTGCTGCGCTAGCTCGGCGCGCAGGATGCCCAGCGCCAGCGCCAGCAGCGCCAGGCCACCGGCGACGTGCGCCGGGCGTCGGGCGAGGAGCAGCAGCGTAGCCCCCAGTCCCGCGGGCAGTATGGCCGGCCACCAGGGCATGGCGATGGCGTGGGAGCCGGCCAGCGCCGCCAGGAAGGCCAGCGGGACAAGCAGGATCATAGCCTCCCCGTCGGCAGGCGGGCGGTCGACCACGCCGGTCTCGAATCAAGGAAGCGCGCCCCGCCATGCGTCTGGAGCGGCATGGTAGTCCTCCGCCGACGATCAGTCGAAGGTCAGGTAATCGGCGGCGCGGCGGATGATGGATTCCGAGAGGCCGGCCTTACGCAGATCGTCCAGCGAGGTCAGCCGGCCATAGCGCTGCCGGTACTCGATGATCCGGCGCGCGCTGGCCTCGCCGATGCCCGGGAGGCGCTCAAGCTGGGCGGCGGTGGCGGTGTTCACGTTGACCCTGCTACCGGGCGGACTGGCCGGCGGCGTGGCCGGCTGGGAGCGCTCACCAAGGGCCGTGGCGCTGGGCCGCGCCGCTGGCGCCGGCCGGGCGGTGGGCGAGGGGAGCGGTTCCGCTGGAGCGGCGGCGCTGGCTGGGGGCTGGCCAGGCTCGGGGGCCGGTGGATCGCTGGCGCCGGCGGGCGCGGCTGTGGGCGGCGGTGTGGCCGGCCGCTGCAGGAAGGGGATCTCAATGCGCTGCTCGTCCCGCACCCGCTGCGCCAGGTTGACGCGCGACGTGTCCGCGTCGGGGACGAAGCCTCCGGCGGCGCGGACCGCGTCCTCCAGCCGGTCGCCCAGCAGCAGCCGGTAGACGCCCGGCGTGGCGACGGCGCCCGCCACCTGCACCCTGATCTCCGCGGCGCTGCCAGTGTCCGCCGGGCGGGTGGTAATCGGCGCCGGGTCGCGCCCGCGCCACATCAGCCAGCCGAAGAGGGCAAAGCAGGTGATCAGCAGCAGGGCGCCGGCCCAGAGACGCAGACGGCTCCACTCCGGCGGCAGCCCGGCCTCATGCGCGGGCGTGGCGCCCAGAGCCGGCCCTGTGTCCGGCCCGTCGGTCTGGGAAGGGGCGAGGCGGGGACCATGGACAGCCATGGCAGGTCGGGCGAGGGGATCGGCGCCGGTCCCGGCCGGCTCATCCCAGGAGCCTGGCTGCGACAGGTGATCCCCTTGCCGGGCGCTCGCTCGTGCAGCGCCTGGAGCGCCCCGCGGCACAAGTGAGCCGCCGGACGGCGCGGCGGCGCTTGGGCGATGGGGCGGTTGACGCGCCACGGGGACCCCTCCTCACCAACCGATAGATGGCACATGGTGCCGCACCACGGGCTGCAAGGCAAGCCGGCGCTGTGCGCGTACCCATCCGTGTCACGTCACTTGCTTGATTGGTTACGGTTCGCCACAATGCATGGCTCACAGGGGGAACGGGATAGCGTGAGCACGGGAAGGGGCGACAGGCAAGGGGCCGGATGGGGCATGCGTACGCGCGGGGCGGCGCGAGCGGGCGCAGCGATGATGTTGCTGGCGCTGCTGGTAGGGCTATCGCCCCAGCCGGAGACAGCAGGTGCCCAGCCGGCCGGCAGGCCGCCGCGGCTGGACCGCCACCTGTGGGAACTGCTGGAACGACAGCGGATACTGGCCGGAGATGAGCCGGCGGTGGGCCAGGGGTCGCTGCCGGCCCTGCCGGTCCGGCCATCGCCGGGGGGTGCGGTGCTGGACGTGATCATTCACAGCGCGCGAGACGTGGCGCGTGATCTCGCTTCCAGCGGCATCCAGGTGCGTACCAGCAGCGGCGCCGGCTCGCGGCGCGTGTACACGGCGCAGGCGCCGGTGGCAGCGCTGGCGCGGGTGGGCTCCCTGCCGGGCGTCGCGTACGTCCAGGCGTCCTTGCCGGTGGCCCCGCACCTGGACACGAGCGCCGGCCCTGAGCATACGCAGGCGACGAGCGTGTGGGACACGGTGCGAGACGGCAGCGGACAGCCCGTGACCGGCAAGGGCGTGATCGTCGCCATCGTAGACAGTGGCCTGGACTGGAGCCACCCCGACTTCATCGGCGCGGATGGAAAGACGCGGGTGATGGCGCTCTGGGACCAGACGGCGGCGCCCGCCTGTCCGTCATCGTCCGCAACGGCGGGGTGCGGGCGGGTCTGGACGCGGGCGCAGATCAATGACTGGCTGGCTAGACGAATCAGGCCGGGCGAGACCTGCCTGGCCTGTACCGTACCGGGCGCGGGCGATGCCCCGTCCGAGGCCGATACGGATGGGCACGGCACGCACGTGGCGTCGATCGCTGCCGGCAACGGGCGAGGGCCCAGCGGCTCGGGGGCCACCTACAAGGGGATGGCGCCCGACGCTGAGCTGCTCATCGTCAAGACCAACTTCTACAGCGCTCAGATCATTGAGGCCTGGCACTGGATCATCGAGCAAGCCAGGGCCGCAGGCAAGCCGGTGGTGATCAACAACTCCTTTGGAGCCCACCTGGGCGCGCACGACGGCACCGATGGCCTGGAGGTGGCGATCGACGCCCTCTCCGGCCAGGGGGTCATCTTTACCGTCGCGGCCGGCAATTCAGGCGCCGACAGACTGCACGGCTCAGGGGTGGCCACTGCCGGCGCGCCGTCTACCGCCAGGCTGGCCTTCCAGCAGACCAACGGTTTCCTGTACGAGGCGACGGTGGACCTCTGGTACCGCAGCGCGGACGCACTGGACATCGCCGTCGTCGCGCCGGACAACAGCTTCCTGGGGCCGGTGGCCAAGGGTAACGAAGGAACGTTTACCTACTTGCTGGCATCCGGGGCGCCGATTTCCGTGGTGATCAATCACAACCAGGCGATACCGCCCGGAAGCGCGACCACGCACGCCACGATCACCTTCCGTCGGACATCGCCAGCCACGCTGCAGGGCACATGGACGCTTTCCCTTGCGGCGGCCGCGCTTGGCCCGCCCGGCCCGGCCGGCAGCCCGGCGCCTGGGCGCTGGGACGGCTGGATCAGCGCGTCGCCACAGGCGGGGTTGGTGTGGCTGGACGCCCCCAGCGCCGGCACGAACGGCGGGCTCGATCCGGACGTGACTTTGGCGGAGCCGGCCACCGCGCGACGCGCGATCGTGGCGGGGTCCTACGTGAGCAAGGCAAGCTGGATCGACTCAACGGGGGTGAACCGCAGCTACTTCCCGCCGGTGACGGTGGGGGCCATCTCATCCTTTAGCTCGCGAGGGGGAACGCGGGACGGGCGCCAGAAGCCCGACCTGGCGGCACCCGGGCAAGCGATCGTCGCCGCTCGATCGGCGAACGCGAACCCGTCGCCCAGCTACCTGGTCGGACCGGCACAACGGTACCAGGTGCTGCAGGGCACGAGCATGGCCGCGCCCCACGCGGCCGGCGTGATCGCCCTGATGCTCCAGGTGCGGCCGGCCCTGACGCCGGAAGAGGCGCTGGACCTGCTGCGCGCCAATGCGCTCCGTGACGCCGGCACGGGACTGGGCGGCAGCACAGTCTGGAACACCGCCTTCGGCGCCGGCAGGCTGCGGGCACTTGCGCCGGTGCAGACCGCACAGGCGTTGCCCCCAGCCCCTACGGCCACCGCCACCCCCACGGCCACAGCTACGCCCAGCGCTACGTCCACCGCAGTTGCCAGCGCCACACCCACCATAACGCCCAGCCCCAGTGCCACCGTCACCCCCACCATGACACCCAGCCCCAGCGCGACCGCCACGCCCACGGCCACAGAAACCGCGACCCGGAGCGCGACCGCCACCCCCACGGGCACGGCCACGGCCATCATCTCTCCGACGCCCTTGCCCACGGTGTCGCCGACGTTATCCCCGACGGTGTCACCGACGCGGACGCCAACGACCACCCGGACGCCGACGGCCACACCAGTCAATGAGCTGATCGTCCCGCTGACGCTGCGCCGGGCGACGGCGCCCCCATCGGCGGCGCATGTCACAGACGTGACGCTGTGGATCTATCCCAACGGGAGCGTAGCCGGTAGCCGGACCCCGATCGCCACCTTCACCGCGCGAACGGGGACGGACGGCAGCTTCATCGTGCAGGTCGCGGGCGGCCTGGCCACGGACCGCTACGATTTCGTCGCCAAGCCCGCGGGGGCGCTCAGCCGCGAGGTGAACAGTATCTCTGTCCAGAAAGGCGTCGCGGAGACCCTGCGCTTTGGTGAGTTCGGCGAGGGCGACGCTAACGGGGACGACGCGGTCGACGATGCGGACCATACCCTGCTGCGCTCATCCTTTGGGCGGGTGAGCGGCGAGGCGGGGTTTGACAGTCGCGCCGACTTTGACCGCGATGGAGCGGTGTCCATCCTGGACTTCTCCCTGCTGGCGCGCAGCTACGGCTTCCGCGGGCCGATCCAGGAGCCTTGAGCCCCAGTTTCATCTTGCGTTGGTCGGTTTGGAACTGACCTGGCTCTCTTGGAGTAGTGACCTGCCGATCGGCTGGATCACCTACCGCACGCAGCAGGGAGCCGGCCATGCCAGAGACGCCAGAAATGACGCACACCCTACAGCACGTCGTGACATCGCCGCGACCCATGTCCTAGCCCGAGACGTGCGCCACGCAGTGCAACGCGCTGCGGCAGCGGATCGTGTCCGCCCTGGGTCCGATGAACGCTTCGTGGCCGCCTGACCCATCGGGAGCGCGGGGCGACGCAGGTTCCTACAGCGATATCGATCTTGTTGCCGTCGTTACGGCGCCGCACGCCGATACCCTCTGCGCCTGCCCCTGGAAGAGCGCGGCGCGCACCATGCCCGAGCGCCTCGAACTCATCAGCCGGTTCGGGGCGCCACTATCCCGCACGAAGCGCACGCGAATGCACCCGAGGGCGGCACCCACACCAACATCCTGTTTGCAGACGGTACTCGGCTCGACTCCACTCTTGTGCCACTCGACCGTGCCGAGCGCCCGGCCGATTCTCGTCTGCTCTTCCAGAGGGTGGGGGTGCCGCTGGCGCCCATGCCGCAGCCGGAATTGCTGGAGGAGCGGCGGGAGGTGGCCGCGCAGCGCGTGGCGCTGTTCTGGATAATGGCGCTCGGCAGCGCTAAATTCCGGCTGCGCGGGTGGGACGTGGCCGTGCATGCCATGCTCACCGACCTGCGCGCCCAGGTTGAAGGCACCACCTGCTGGTCCGCCCGCGCGCTGGCTCTTCACCGCCCTGCGCGCCCAGGTTGAAGACGTACGCCAGTTGATCGCAGGGGAGCCGCCACGCTTCCAGCGCGACGCAATCGCGCTCGCGCCGACGTCCGAAGCGCAAGCGGCCTGACCAACCCGCGGGACCTGGGGCTGCCCTTCGCCTCCTGGACCTTGGACCGGCTGGCGGCGTACCTGAACGACGAGAAGGGCATCGCCATGAAGCCCAGCCGCATCGACGAGATCCTCCTGGCCGAGGGGCTGCGCTGGCGAAGCCAGGAGAGCCGGTTTGGCGAACGGGTGGACCCTGAGTTCGCCGAAAAAAGGGGAGGAGCACCACGCTCTACACGGAAGCACCGGAGGGGCACCGGAGGGGTGTGCGGTCGTGTGTCTGGACGAGATGGGGCCAGAAGGCGCCAAGAGCTTCCCTGGCCAGCAGTTGGTCCGGGCGCTGCCCGACCCGGATGGCCAGCGCCCGATGGAGCGAGCCAGGCAGGAGGCCGACTATGGGCGAGGGGCAAGGGCTACGTCTTCGGAGCGTTCCGGCCGTCCACCGGCGAGGCGCTCACGGTCCCCTACCAGGGACGGACCATCGCCAACGCACGGACGTCCTGGAGCGGGGGGGAAGCATGGATCCCTGCCGAGCTCCAGCGGGGCTACGCCATCCTGGACAACCTGAGCGCTCACCGCGCCACCGACGTGCTCCTGTTCAGCCTGGCCCATCCCCGCTGGGAGTTCGTCTTCCAGCCCACGTACGCCGCCTACCTGAACCTGATCGAGCCTTGGTGGACGAGCCTCCGTTCCCTGGCGCTCAAGGGCCGACGCTTCGAGCGCTGGGAGGCGGTGTGCGACGCAGTTCGGGAAGCCACCACCTACTGGAATGCTCATCGACACCCGTTCCTCTGGGGTCGGCGCCGCCGGCATCAGCCCCGTCGGCGACCAGGCATAGCCCTTCCGGCAAAGGTTGCCTAGACTTGGCGGGTGCACCACTAAGCAGTACCGAGCCATGACCATTGATGCGCTGCTCCGTCCGCGGGCGCCACGTAAGCGGGTCAGGGCGGTGGCGGGGGCCATCGCCGCTGAGCTCCGTCGGGAATATCCGCAACTGGTCTCCACCGCGGTGTCGTTCAGGACGCGGGAGGGAGAGGACGCCTATCTGTGGCTGAGAATTCCCCCGGCGATCCGGAGCTGAAGCAGCGGCTGCTCGATGCAGCCGCCGCCTACCTAGTGGGTCACTTGGCCTGGCTGTGGCCATTGGCTCCCCTGGTGGAATGGCAACGGGCATGACAAAGGACCCACGAGTTGAGGGGATCGCCATGCTCCCGCAGTTCACCGTCGTGCGCGCTCGCGACGTTGAGCCGCCAGCCGCTGGCTGATCGTGCCGGCCTCGTCTTGGACCGGCATAGCGAAGCACACAGGTACACTGTTTCTTCACCATTCCGCCGCTCTCCGGGGGCCTGCAGAAGGTGAGACGCATGGCTGAGGGCGCCGGCGAGGAGAGACCCGAGGAAACCGCGATCGAGCTGGCGAAGAACCGCGCCTGGCCGCTGCTGGAGCGCTGGAACCAGGCGCTCGAGGCAGGCGAGATCGACGAGGCGCAGTGGTACAAGGAGATCGCCGCCGTGATCGTGCCGGCATATCTGGCCGGCGACAACCCTCGCGCCCAGTCTGGGTCCGATGGCACGGAGGAGGACTGGACCTATAAGCGCGGGCTCTTGGCCGATGCCTTCGACCGCGACGGCACCTTTCTGGACGTGGGCTGCGCCAGCGGCCACCTGATGGAGACGCTCGGCGCGTGGTGCCGCGAGCGGGGACACGCCATCGAGCCCTACGGCCTGGACATTTCGGCGGAGATGGCCGATCTCGCCCGCCGCCGGCTGCCCCACTGGGCTGATTGCATCTTTACCGGCAACGCCATCGACTGGCTGCCGCCAGAGGGCTCTCCCCGAAGCTTCGACTTCGTCCGTACCGGCCTGGAGTACGTCCCTCCGCGACGGAAGCGCGACCTTATTGAGCGATTGCTGCGGGACGTCGTGGCGCCGGGCGGGAGGCTCATCATCGGCGTGTACAGCGAGGAGCGCGACGCCACCCGCGTCGGCCTGTCCGAGGAGGCGCGCGTCGCCGCCTGGGGCTTCCGCATCGCGGGTCGCACCGAGCGGCCGCACCGGCGCGACCCCCGCCTCGTCTACCGCGCCATCTGGATCGACGGCTCGCAGCGACGAGCGTAGAGCCGGCTGACCGAGCCTTCGGGACAGCAAACATGCGGCGGCAATGGCATGCTAGGGGCTGCTGCGATGCCGGCGCCGCGGGTGCAGAGCTGATGCCTGTGAAGAGAGCGAGCTTCTTCCATGCGCCGCTAGTGCCCCAGATCGGCATGGCCAGTTAGTCGCAGAGGGATCCGGCGTCACACAGAACTCCAGGGTAGCCGTGGCCGGCCGTCGCCGCCGCCTGGAGGTCAGGGCTGGACGTCCCCGCCGAAGGTGATCACTCCGTCACGGTACTGGACGAGCACGTCGAGGCCACCGCGGGTGATCCCACCCTGGGGGCAGCTACAGGTGACCTTATGCGTAAAGTTGAGGTCGATCCACTGGAAGGAGCACTCCTTCTCTACGGAGATCGGCGCGCCGCAGACGCCCTGGGCGTAGGCCACCTTGTTCTTCTCGTTCGGGCAGATGCAGTCTTCCGGCGTGCTATTGCCCAGGGGGACGAACTGGATGCGCGTGTCGCAGGCGCAGCGCCAGATGTTGCCGCCCGTAAGCTTGCAGGGCTGGGTATCCCCTACGCACTGGAAGTCGAAGGCGCCCGAGCCGCGATCGATCGATGGTTGGCAGGTCCCGGTGCTGGCCTGGTTCCAGGTCATCTTGAACCGTGTCACCTGGATCTTGCCAGCGTCCAGCGGGACGTAGTCGTACTCGAAGAAGGCCTCAAAGGTGCAGTCACCGGCACACGGGGCGCAGCCCAGGGTCTGCCGGAAGACCTTTCGATCCGTCACCGCATTTGCCGGCCGCACCGCCGCGCCGGCCACGCGGGGCACCCATGCCAGGTGCGCCAGCCCAAAGGCCGCGGGCAGCGATGTGACCACCTGCAGCAGCGGCCGGCGCTGCACCGGCAGAAACGGCTGGCCATCCGAAGGTCGCTGGCCGCAGCAGGGGCGGCTGTGGCCGGCGGTAGGGGCGCGGGTGCCGTGGTGGACGAAGGCTGCGGCGTGGGCCAGCGTCAGGGCGCCAAAGCCGGCAGCCACCAGCGTTGCCAGAGCGGTGAGAAGCGGCGGTAAGCCGGTGATGGCCAGGGCCAGGGCTACCGCGCCTGAGGCCAGGGTCCCCCGTAGCGACGCGCGCATGCATCGCGGGCAGCGACCGAGCTTCGACGACACCTGCCGGCGCGCGCGGTCTGCCAGCAGCCGGAGCGAGTTCATGTTCCACCTCCCCAAACGGATCTACCACGCATCAAGCGGAGCGCTGCAGGCGGGCGGGCCCCTGAGAGCCGCGCCATACTCGGCGTCCAGCGGCCGTCCGGCGCATCTTCCTTGCTTGGCTCTGACTGCTCTGGCTCACCCCCTTTCGTGGTCTTTACGTAGTCGCGCTCGGCCCCGAGCCCAACGTCCCCCCACCGCGACGCCACAGGATCGTTCGGCCCTGCCGTTCTGGAACGGTCCTGCACCATCGCGCCGGGAGCACGTAGGGGCCGTCGCCGGCACGTGCTGCCATGGCCGGCCCGCCGCCACGGCCCGGACACGGCCACTGATGGCGCCACGCCGATGACACGTGCCGGGCCGCCGGCGGCAGGGCTGTCCGTCGGCCGGCATTCGGCCACCCATTGTGCCACGCCGGTAACCCGTCTGGCGAGGCTGCGCGCAAGACACCCTGATCAGCCCCCGCAGCGGACCTCGCCCCCTTCGGCCGGGGCTGCGCCGCCCCCGCTCCGACACGGAGAGGGGGACACGGGCCACGGCCGGGCTCTGTCCGGAGCTTGTGGCGCACGCCCTCTGGCGACCGTTCGGTCACGGAGCCGCACGGCCGCGGCGTGCTGCCAGGTGGCGCGCGCCCAGACCCCAAGGTCTTGCGGGGACTCCCTCTCGACGCCTCTCCCGTATACTTAGTCGGCACTCACTCTGACGTTCACGTGAAGATTCTCTGGCGGCTGCTCGGCTACGCTCGTCCCCACTGGCGGACGCTGGCAGCCATCGTCGTCATCATGACGACGGAGACCGCGCTGCGCACGGTGCCGGCGTGGTTCACCAAGCACATCATCGACGACACGCTCGCTGGGCGCGGGGCGCACCTGCTGCTGCCGATGGTGGCGGGCCTGTTCCTGGTCACCGCCCTGGCGCGAGCGCTGAACTCGCTGCAGAACTACTGCACGGAGTGGATGGGGCAGAGCATCGTCCACGACCTGCGCAACGACCTCTACCGCCACCTGCAGTCGCAGAGCATGAGCTTCTACGACGCGCACCAGACGGGGCAGCTCATGTCCCGTGTGACGAGCGACGTGAGCCAGGTGCAGTTCTTCGTCTCCAACGGCATCGTGCGCATCCTGGACGCCGCCACGGGCATCCTGATCTATCTGGTCGTGCTCTTCTCGCTGGACGTGCCGCTGACCCTGGTGGCGCTGTCGGCGGCGCCGGTGATCCTGTTGGTGCAGTTCCGCATCCGGCGCATCACCAGCATCTACCGCGAGCTTCAGCGGATGATGGCCCAGCTCACCGGCATCCTCCAGGAGAACGTGGCGGCGATCAAGCTGGTCAAGGCCTTCAACCGCGAGCACTACGAGAGCGAGCGCTTTCTGAGCCAGTACTGGAACATCCGTAACAAGCGCCTGTCGGCCACGCGCCGCATGGGCGCCTGGAGCCAGGTGCAGGAGGTCTCGACGGCCCTGGCCGGCGTCCTGGTGCTCACCTTCGGCGCGCGCCGCGTGATGGACGGCAGCCTGACCGTGGGCGGGCTGGTCGCCTTCCAGACGTACGTGCTCATGCTCTGGCAGCCGATCCGCTTCCTCGGGTTCATCAACCAGGCCATTCAGCAGGCCGTCGCCGCCGGCGAGCGGGTGTTCGAGATCATTGACTGGCCCCTGGATGTGGCCGAGCGCCCGCAGGCGCGGGTGCTGCCCAGGCTGCGGGGTGACCTGGCCTTCGAGGACGTGAGCTTCTCCTATGGCCACGGGGCGCCTCTGCTGCAGGACATCTCGCTCACGGTGCCGGCCGGGTCGTCCCTGGCCATCGTGGGGCCGTCCGGCTCGGGAAAGAGCACGCTCATCAACCTCATCCCGCGCTTCTACGACGCCACCACCGGCCGGGTGCTGGTCGACGGCCACGACGTCCGCGACGTGACGCTGTATTCGCTCCGCTCGCAGATCGGCCTGGTGCTCCAGGAGACGTTCCTCTTCAACGTCAGCATCCGCGACAACATCCGCTACGGGCGGGACGACGCGGGCGACGAGGAGGTCATCGAGGCCGCCCGAGCGGCCAGCGCCCACCAGTTCATCATGGAGCTGCCGGACGGCTACGAGACGGTGATCGGAGAACGAGGGGTGCGCCTCTCTGGCGGGCAGCGCCAGCGGATCGCCATCGCCCGTGCCCTCTTGGTCGACCCGCGCCTCTTGATCCTGGACGAGGCGACCTCCAGCGTGGACACGCGTACCGACTTCCTGATCCAGCGGGCCCTGGAGCGACTGATGGCCGGCCGCACCACCGTGGTGATCGCCCACCGGCTCTCCACCGTACAGCGGGCGGACCAGATTATCTACCTGGATTCGGGGCGCATTCTGGCGCGGGGCAACCACCAGACGCTGCTGGCGACGTGCCCGCAGTACCGCCACCTCTACGAGACGCAGTTCCGCCATCAGGATGAGAGCCCTCCGGTAGACCACCAGGCGGGCGCAGAAGGCAGGACAAAGCTGGGTGGGGACGGGCGCCTTGACGGCCGCGCCGCCGGCGGGCCGGCGCCAGCGCAGACCGGAAGCCACCTCTGGCCCGATGGTCATGCCCGTCCGCGAGCGGGAGATGCCGGAGCCTCGGGAGCGAGATTGGGAGGCAACGGACGCCGCGGGGTGAGCGGGGAAGGGGTGGAGGCGAGCCGGAGATGAGGTCCTGGAGGGCGGGCGAGAGCGCTACTGGCGGCTACTTCGCCAGGCGGGACGCGCGGGGCACGCTGGCCCGCCTCTACCGCTACGGGCGCCCGTTCTACGGGCGCTGGGCGCTGGCTGGCGCCACGATGGTGGGCATGTCCACCCTGCAGATGGCCCCGCCGTGGATCACCAAGCGGGTGATCGATGACGTCATTCCGCGCCACGACGTGACGCTCCTCGCCACGGCCGCCGTGGCGCTGGCACTGCTGCACGGCGCGCGAGGGCTCCTGGCCTTCGGCAATCGCTACCTGATCACCTGGGTCGGCCAGCAGATCCTGTTCCTGATCGGGCGCGACCTGTTCGAGCACGTCCAGAAGCTCGGCCTGCGCTTCTACGAGCGCCGCGAGGCGGGCGACATCATGTCCCGCCTGACCAACGACATCAACGTGCTGCAGCAGACCCTCTACGGCAACACGGTGCAGTCCATTGTGGGGGTGCTCAATCTGAGCGTGTACTTCACGATCCTGCTCACGCTCAACTGGCGCCTGACCCTGCTCATCGTCTGCACCGCCCCGGCCATGGTAGTGGCCAGCGCCACCACCGCCTCCATCCTGCGCCCGCGCTACCGGCGGGTGCAGGAGAAGGTGGCAGCGCTGAACTCGGTGCTGCAAGAGAACATCTCCGGCATGCGCGTGGCCAAGGCCTTTGCGCGCGAAGACGTGGCGACGCGCCGCTTCGAGGATCGCAACCGCGAGAGCATGCAGGCCGCGCTGGGCACCCGCGCCGTCCAGTCCATCTCCGGACCGTCCATCCAGCTGATCCAGACCTTCTCCACCTGCCTGATCCTGTGGTACGGGGCGTCGCTGATCCGTCTGGGCCAGCTGACGGTGGGGGAGCTGGTGGCCTTTCTGTCCTACGCCGGCGCCTTCTACCAGCCGGTGAATGACCTGATCCAGGTCAACAACATCGTTCAGCAGGCCCTGGCCGCAGCCGACCGCATCTTTCAGTTCCTGGACGAGCAGCCGGACGTGGCCGACCGCCCGGGCGCGGTGGACCTGCCGGCCGTGCGCGGGCACGTGCGCTTCGAGGGGGTGGAGTTCGCCTACCTGGAGGGCCAGCCGGTGCTGCACGGGATCACGTTGGAAGCCCTGCCGGGCCAGATGGTGGCCCTGGTCGGCCACACCGGGTCGGGGAAGACGACTATTGCCAACCTGATCCCGCGCTTCTACGATCCCACCGCCGGCCGTATCACGATCGATGGGTACGACCTGCGCGACGTAACGCTGGCGTCGTTGCGCTCGCACATCGCCATCGTCCTGCAGGAGACGCACCTGTTCAGCACCACGGTGCGGGCCAACATCGCCTATGGCCGGCTGGACGCAACGGACGACGAGATTGAGTGCGCCGCGCGCCTGGCCAACGCCCACGAGTTCATCGGCCGCCTGCCGGACGGCTACGATACCGAGGTGAGCGCCAATGGGGCGCGCCTGTCGCGCGGGCAGCGCCAGCGGATCGCCATCGCCCGCGCCATCCTCAAGGACCCGCGCATTCTCATCCTGGATGAGGCCACGTCGGACGTGGACACGGAGACGGAGCGCCTCATTCAGCAGGCGCTGGAGCGGGTGATGCGCGGGCGCACCAGCTTCGTCATCGCCCACCGCCTCTCCACGATCCAGAAGGCAGACCAGATTGTGGTGCTCGACCACGGCCGGATCGTGGAGCACGGCCGCCACGACGACCTGCTGTCGCGCGGGGGCGTCTACCGCGAGCTGTACGAGATCCAGTTCGCGACGCCGGAGCAGCTCGCGCTCGCCACACCCTGACCCTACGCTCGCAGGTGGCGCAGCAGAGCGAGGGTGGCGATCGGCGCCACGTCGCAGGCGTCAACGCCGACGAAGCCCTGCCCCGTCCAGCATACGGGGGGCGAAGCGGAGGCGCCAGCGCCGAGCCAGGCGCTCGCTACACCCTGACCTTGCCCTTCCCCTTGCAGCGGGGACACGTGCCGGTGGCGATGTGGAAGCCGGTGGGCTCGGAGGGATCCGGCCAGCGCTCGTCAATCTGGCCGGTGCCGTCGCAGCGGGTGCAGACGTTATAGCTCCCTCCCATCAGGCGAGGGACGACGTACAGGAGTACGGCGGCCACGGCAATGGCCAGCAAGACGCCCAGCAGTCCTTCCACGCTGTCCCTCCAGGGAGATTGTAGGCGCTTTTGCGGACAGCGCGCAGGGCGGAGGCGAGCAAGGAAGAAGGAAGAAAGAAGAAGGTGGGGGGAAGGCAGAGGGAGAGGCCTGCCGTCCCTCCCCCCTTTTTCCTTCTTCCTTCTCCGCGCCCCTGGCGGCGCTGACCAGGCGGCGAGGGCACGCTCACTGTGCGGGATGGCCGGCGCGTCACCCGCCCCGGTGGGCCGTCTGTAGGATAGGCGAGTGGGGAGCGCCGCCGGCGTGCGGCAGGCCCGTTCCGCGGCCGCGCGGCACTGCGGCCGCCGGCCGCGAGGGAGCCTTCCTGGGATTTGCTGCCGGCGGCCGGCGCGGTTCACACTACCAGTAGTGGGTGAGCGCTCACCCGGCTCGTCTACCGCCGCTACCGCACGCTCAGCCACACCTTCAGGCCTCAGGAGCAGACGACGAATGGCTGGTCGTCGCCAGCAGCATGTCCCATCAGTCCAGACCCACGCGCCGGCCCCGCGCGGCGGGCGCGGGGCGCCCCGCGCGCCGGAGTTCGTCCACCTGCACGTGCATTCCGAGTATTCGCTGCTAGACGGGCTGGCCCGCATTCCCGATCTGGTGGCCCGCGCCAAGGAGCTGGGCATGCCGGCCCTGGCCCTGACCGACCACGGTGCGATGTACGGCGTCATCGACTTCTATAGTGAGGCCAGGAGCGCAGGGATCAAGCCGATCATCGGCTCGGAGATCTACGTCGCGCCTCGCTCCCTGGCCCAGCGCGAGCCAAAGCTCGACGATAAGAACTACCATCTGACGCTGCTGGCGCGAAACGAGACCGGCTATCGCAACCTGATCAAGATCGTCAGCCGCGCGCACCTGGATGGCTTCTACTACAAGCCACGCGCGGATAAGGAGCTGCTGGCGCGCCACGCCGAGGGGCTGATCTGTCTCTCCGGCTGCCTCTCGGGGGAGGTAGCCCGCCTGCTCCAGGAAGGACAGCCGGAGCGGGCGGCGCAGGTCGCCAAGTGGCACGCAGAAGTCTTCGGCCCCGACGGCTACTTCCTGGAGGTGCAGAACCAGTCGCTGGATGGCCAGGAGGCGCTGAACCGACAGGTGGTGGAATTGGCGCGGGCCCTCGATCTGCCCCTGGTGGCGACGAACGACACCCACTACGTGCGCCCCGAGGACAGCCGCGCCCACGACGTGCTGCTCTGCATCCAGACCAACAGTACCATCGACCAGGCGGACCGGATGCGGATGGGCTCGGCGGAGTTCTACCTGCGCTCGCCGGAGGAGATGGCGCGGGCGTTCCAGGGGTTAGAGGAAAGCCTGCGCAACACCCTGCGGGTGGCCGAGCAGGTGGAGCTACAGCTGGACTTCAGCCGCGTGCAGCTCCCTCACTTTGCGCTGCCGGCGGGGCAGACGCCGGAAGGCTATCTGCGCCAGCTCTGTGAGGAGGGGCTGCGTCAGCGCCTGGGGTCGATCCCCGAGGCGTACCGGCAGCGCCTGGAGTACGAGCTGGCCATTATCGAGCGGACCGGCTATCCGCTGTACTTCCTCATCGTCGCTGACTACGTCCGCTACGCGCGCGAGCGGGGTATCCTGGCCGTCCCCCGCGGCTCGGTCGCCGGGTCGCTGTGCATCTATGCTCTGGGCATCTGCGACATCGACCCTCTGCAGTTCAATCTCGGCTTCGAGCGCTTCCTGCATGAGGAGCGCATCGGCATGCCGGACATCGACATGGACTTCGCCGATGACCGGCGCGAGGAGGTGATCCGCTACGTCCAGGAGAAGTACGGGCGCGACCGCGTGGCGCAGATCATCACCTTCGGCACGATGGCGGCGCGGGCGGCGGTGCGCGACGTGGGCCGGGCTCTGGGTATGCCCTACGGGGAGGTGGACCGCATCGCCAAGGCCATCCCCATGGGGAGCACCATCGCCGAGGCGCTGGAGACGGCCGATCTGCGGGCCATGGCGCAGGAAAACCCGCGCGTTCAGGAGCTGCTGAGCCTGGCCCAGGCCCTGGAAGGGATCGCCCGCAACGCCTCCACCCACGCCGCTGGCGTGGTGATCTCACGCGATCCGCTGGACGAGCACGTCCCCCTGCAACGGGCCACCAGGGGCGAGGAAGGGGTGGTAACACAGTGGGCCTGGCAGGTGATCGAGAAGGTCGGCATGCTCAAGATGGACTTTCTCGGCCTGGCCAACCTGACCATTCTCGACCGCGCCCGCCAGTTCGTCGAGCAGCGCCATCCCGGTCAGCGGATCGACCTGCAGCGCCTGCCGATGGACTACGACGACCCCTCCGGCCAGCCCCGGCGCACGTACGACATGCTGGGGGAGGGCGAGACGACGGCGGTCTTCCAGCTGGAGTCGGGAGGCATGCGGCGCTGCCTGCGTGGGCTGCGCCCCAACAGCATCTTCGACCTGATGGCCATCGTGGCCCTGTACCGGCCGGGGCCGATGGAGAGTATCCCCGCCTTCATCGCCGCCAAGAATGGGCAGACCCCCATCACCTACCTCCATCCCGACCTGGAGCCGATCCTGAAGGAGACCTACGGTATCTGCGTCTACCAGGACCAGGTGCTGGAGATCGTGCGCGCCATCGCGGGCTTCTCCTGGGGTGAGGCGGACGTGCTGCGCAAGGCGATGGGCAAGAAGATCGCCTCCCTGATGGCCGAGCAGCAGGAGAAGTTCGTGACGCGGACGGTGGCGCGGGGCTACAGCCGCGAGTTCGCGGATAAGCTATGGGCCATCATCGCCCCCTTCGCGGGGTACGGCTTCCCCAAGGCCCACGCTGCCGCCTATGCGGTCGGCGCCTACCAGACCGCCTTCATGAAGGCTAACTACCCCGCGGAGTACATGGCCGCGGTGCTGACCTCTGAGGCCGGCAATCTGCCGAAAGTGGCTGAGGCGGTGGCGGAATGCCGGCGCCTGGGGGTCCCTGTCCTGCCCCCCGACGTGAACCGAAGTGGGCCAGACTTCACGCTGGAGGAGACGCCGGAAGGGACGGCCATCCGGTTCGGACTGTCGGCGATCAAGAACGTCGGCCACGCCGGCGAGATGCTGATCAAGGTCCGTAACGAGGCGGGGCCGTTCCGCGACCTGGCCGACCTGTGCCGGCGCGTCGATCTGCGCCAGCTCCACCGGCGGGCGCTGGAAAGCCTGATCAAGGCCGGGGCGATGGACAGTCTGGGGGAACGGGCGGCGCTCCTGGCGGCGCTGGACAGCGCCATGGCGCTGGGGCAGCAGCACCAGCGGGCCAGGCAGGCGGGGCAGACGATGCTGGACCTGTTCGGTGGGGAGGCGGCCGGCGACGCCTCATCGTGCACGACGTTTACGCTGCCCGCAGTGCCGCCGGCGGACCGCAAGCAGCGCCTGGCCTGGGAGAAGGAGCTGATCGGGCTGTACCTCTCGGAGCACCCGCTGGCGTCGATGGCGCGCGCGCTGGCAGGCGCCGTCACCTGCCCCACCACGGAGCTGAGCGAGGAGATGGCCGGCCAGACCGTGACGGTTGGAGGCTTCATCGCCTCGATGCGCCTCATCCCCACTCGCAAGGGGGACCTGATGGCCGCCGTGGAGCTGGAGGACCTGAGCGGGACGGTGGAGGTGATCGTCTTTCCCCGCGCCTATCAGGCCTTCCGCGATCTGCTCAAGGAAGATACGGTCGTGCTCGTGCGGGGCAAAGTGGACGCTCGCGACGAGCAGCCGAAGATCCTGTGCGAGTCAATCGAGGTCTTCGATCCGGGCGCGGATGGGCCACTGGCAGGCGAGGCCGCGGAGCCGGTGGCCGCGCAGGTGGGGTACCCGTTGAGCGCGGCTGAGGCGGACGCGGCAGGGCTGCCCCAGACCCTGCCCCCGCCCGACCCGGGGATGCGCAGACACGGAGATGCGGGGGAGGGCCCTCCGTCCTCACGTCCTCCCGCCCCTCCGTCGGGCGGGGAAGAGGGGAAGGGCACCACCGACGAGGATGGGAGCGCTGAAGAGGACGTCACCCCTAGCCCTGTCGTTACAGGGCAGGGGAACGCTGGCGTAGGCGCAGGTGATGACGGGCAGGAGCCGGAGGCACCGGATCCGGATAGCGAGGGCCTGTTGCTGGAGCTGCTGATCGAGCGCACGGGGCGCGAGGAGCGTGACGTGCACCTGCTGGTCCGGCTCAGCCAGCTCTTCGGCCACTTCCCGGGGGAGGACCGCGTGGTGCTGCGGTTCCAGATCAACGGGCGGGCGGGCCCGGCCATTGAGCTGGTGGAGCGCGTCGCCTGTAGCGCGGAGCTGGTGCGCCGGCTGGTCCAGGAACTCGGCGAACAATGCGTCCGGCTACGGGCGGCCCGCACCGGCGCGCGCCTGAACGGATCCGGCGCCCAGCCGGCGTGGCCGGCGGCCTGGCCCCGCAGCGAGATCCGACAGACCCCGCCCGAGGATGCGCCGGCCGACGCCGCGGTGGTGACGAGCAGCTGAGGCGCGGGGGGCCATCCCCTTCGGCCCCCTCCCGCCGACGCGGAGACACGGAGAGACGGCGACGCGGGGAGGAACCTCACCCCCTGGCCCAGCCGCACGGCCGTGGCCGTCGTTCCCCCTCTCCCGCACGCGGGAGACGGGCCGGAGGTGAGGGCTGCCCCTTCCCCTGTGCGGCTGGGCCCCGACCGAAAGGGTGAGGTCTGTCCGATATCTCCCCACGTCGCCGTGTCTCGGCGAAGGGAGACGAGACTGCTCGCTGGCCGTGGAGAGGCGGGGCTGGGGAGAGGGAACGCAGCCGCACGCCATCCGGACTGACTGGATGCGCCCCGCGCGCGCGTCCGGCAGGGACAGTGGAGCGCCGAATGGTACGCTGAGAGGCCATTATGCGTCTGCTGCTGCGCTGGCTGGTGCCCTTCATCGCCATCCTGGCGGCGAAGTCGCTGCTGCCCGGGCGCATCGACGTGGAGAGCCTGGGGGCCGCTGCCGTCTTTGCGCTGGTCCTGGCGTTGCTTAACGCCTTCGTCCGGCCAGTGCTGGGCCTGCTGGCGCTGCCGATCACCTGCCTGACGCTGGGGCTCTTTCACTTCGTCTTGAACGCGCTGATGTTCGCCCTTGCGGCGTGGCTTGTGCCCGGGGTGGTGGTGCACGGCTTCGGCGCCGCCTTCATCGGCGCGCTCCTGGTGTCGGCCGTAGGTTTGGTGGCCAGCCTCCTGGTCCGCTAGCCCAGACTGTTCGCATCAGGAGCCCTTACTCTGGCCCTCTCCCAAAGGGAGAGGGAACCTGGTTCATCCAGAGGGAGAGGGAAGTGACCGGCGCCGCATGCAGAGGGAAAGGGTGATGGCCTGGCCGGCAGGGAGTGTCGTCGCGGGAGCCGGTGGCCGGCTACCATCGTAGCGATGGCGATCGGGAGCGATCGCGCGCGCCGTAGTGGCTCCAAGACCGGCTCGAGCGCCCGTGGTGCTGGAGGCTGGTCGGTGGCGTCGGCGCTTAGACGGCCGGGACGAGCGCAGCTGGCCGCGCCCCAGACGGGTGGGGCCAACGAGGCCGGGAGTTACCGGCATCTGGCTGACCTCGCGCACGCCTACCTCGAAGCGCGGGGCGACGCCCAGAGCAGCGAGGAGCTAACGGCCCGCCTGCTGGGTGAGGCGTTCAGGGGCCGGTCGCAGTTCGTGCGCCTGGTGGCCGGCCTGCTGGCGTCTGACCAGCGGTTCACGCGTGACGCAGCCGGCAGGTGGCAGCTTGCCGCGCGGGCGCCGGCCGACGGCTCCTTGCACTGCCAGGAGTTCGCCGTAATCGATGTCGAGACGACCGGCCGGGCGGGCGAAGGGCAACGTATCGTGGAGGTCGCTGCGGTTCTGGTCCGCGCCAGCGCCGTGGTCGGCCAGTTCGCCTCGCTGGTGCGGCCGGCGCTGCCCCTGACGACGTACGCGGCGCGCCTGACGGGGATCACGTCGGATCTGCTCGACGGCGCGCCGGAGGCGCCGGCCGTGCTGGAGGCGCTGCGGGAGTTCGCCGGCGACGCGGTGCTGGTGGGGCACAACGTGGCCTGCGACCTGAGGGCGCTGAACTACGAGGCGCTCTGGTACGGGCTGCGCCCGTTCGGCAATCCGGCGCTGGACACGGAAGAGCTGGCGCGCCGCCTGCTGCCGGATCTGCGCCGCCCCAGCCTGGCGCGGGTGGCGGTGGCGCTGGGGCTGGCGCAACCCGTGCGCCACCGTGCGCTGCCGGACGCCCATCTCACGGCCGGCGTCTTACTCGCGCTGCTGCGCCTGCTAGAAGCCAGGGGCATTAACACCCTGGACGGCCTGCAGGCGTGGCTGGGCGGCCGCCTGGCCGAGCGGCAGGCGCGGGTGCGCGCCGTGCGCGCGCCGTTGCCGGCAGGCCTGCTCGGCGACCTGCCCGACGCCCCGGGGGTGTACGAGCTGCGGGACGCCGGCGGGCAGGTCCTGTACGTGGGCAAGGCGACCTCCCTGCGGCGCCGGGTGGCGCAGCACTTCACCGGCGCTGCCCGCCTGGCCCGCCAGCACGAGAGCCTGCTGGATCGCACGGTGTCGCTGGCGCACACGGTGGTGGACTGCGAGCTGGACGCCTTACTCCTGGAGCTGGAGCGCATCCACGCCCTGCGGCCGCCATACAACGTACAGGAGCGGGTCCGGCGGGGCTGCCCGTTTGTGCGCCTGGAGGCGGGGCCATTCCCCCGTGCCGGCCTCGCTCGCGAGGTGGCGGATGACGGGGCGTTTTATGCTGGCCCGTACCGCACCACGCAGGCGGCTCGGCAGGTGGTGCGAGCCGTGCGCCGCGTCTTTCAGGTGCGCTCCTGCCGGCGAAAGCTCCCCGCCACGCGGCCGGCGATGCGCGTTCCCTGCCTGCGGCTGGGCCAACACCTGTGCCCCGCGCCATGCGCCAGCCTGGTGTCCGAGCGGCAGTATGGCCTGCTCGTCTCCTACGCGCGGCTCTTCCTGGAGCAGGGCAAGGACGCGGCGCTGGCGGCAATCGACGCCCGATTGCGCGCGCTGGACATGGCCGCCGGCCATCCTGCCGGCGGAGCGCCCTTCGACGGCGGGCAGGGCGCGGGGCCGTCGCCAGCCGTGCTCAGTGATGATGGTCTGCCCGATGGAGAGCCGGAACGGCAGTGGGAGTGCCAGATGCTGCGGGAGTGCCGCGCGCGCCTGGCGCGCCTGCGGCGGGACTACCGGCCCGTGGGGGGCGGGCTGGCTGGTGAAGGGGCGGTGGTGATGGCGTACCCCGCCTCGCCTGACGCGCTGGTCATTTTCGTGGTGCGCGATGGCCGGCTGGTGGAGCGGCTGCGGGTGACGCGGGACGCATTGGACGAAGCTCTCGGCGAGCGGCTGCTCCAAGCGGCGGCGCAGCGCCCCGCTGGCGCGCCGCCGGACCTGAGCCAGACCAACCTCCTGCTGCGCTGGATCCATCACCGTAGCGGGCGGCCGGAGCTGATCCGGATCGGGCAGGAGACGACGGCGCTCGGTCTGCGGGAAGCGCTGCTGGCCCGGTTTCATGGCCTGGACGATTGCCGGCGCAGCAGCTCCAGCAGCCGGACGTAGAAACGGACGTTGTGAATGGTGGCCAGGCGCTCAGCGCTGACGTCCCCTACCTTAAACAGGTGGCGGAGGTAGCACCGCGAGTATCGCGTGCAGCAGGGGGCGTCGCACGAGGGATCGATGGGGCCGAAGTCGGCGGCGTGCTTCTGGTCGAGCAGGTAGATCGTTTCGTAGAACGGCTCGCCCGGAGCGAGCGGGCCGCACGCTTTGTCGGGGAGGAAGGCGTACAGCCGATGGTGGCGGGCGTCGCGGGTGGGCAAGGCGCAGTCGAACAGGGTGTAGCCGAGCGCGGCCGCGCGCACCACGTGGTCGGGGCGCCCCACGCCGAGCGCGTGCAGGGGCCGGTCCTTCGGCACCGACTCCGCCACCAGGGCCAGCAGGTCGGCCAGGAGATTGCCAGCGGCGTCGATGGGCCAGCCGCCAAAGCCGAAGCCATCGAAGCCGATGGCGGCCAGCTCGGCCGCGCAGCGGCGCCGGAGCTCTTCCGACGCCCCGCCCTGCACCACGGCGAACAGGAGCGGGCGTGCGCCGCGCTCCCTGCGGCCGGCGCAGAGCTTCTCGAACTCGGCCTTGCAGCGCCTGGCCCAGCGCACGGTCCGTTCCACTGAGCGCTCCTGCTCCGGTAGCGGGTCTGCCGCATTGGTGCAGTCGTCCAGGCACATCATCACGTCCGCGCCGAGCTGGAACTGCACCTGGATGCAGCGTTCAGGCGTCCAGGTGATGCGCTCGCCCGTGGCGGGCTCCTTGAACACCACCTCGTTGGGCCGGATCACGCCAGCGGACGGGTTCTGGCGGATGAGCGAGTAGATCTGAAACCCGCCGGAATCGCTGACCACCGGCCGGTCCCAGTCCATGAACTGGTGGATGCCGCCGGCCTGCTTGATCAGGCGGGTGCCGGGCGCCCGCGTAAGGTGAAAGGCGTTGACCACCACTCCGTCCACCCCGATCCGGCGCAGGTCGGCGGCGTCGACGGCGCGCACGCCCGCGCGCGTGGCGTCAGGCAGGAACGCCGGCAGGCGCAGCGGGCCGTGCGCGGTGGGAAGGGTGTCAGGCATCGCGCTGCACGATGAAGACGAGCTCTGAGGGGTAGCGCAGCTCCGTGGCCTGCCACCCCAGGCCGCTGATCAGGTCGGTGAAGCGTGCGCGGTAGTGGCGCGCCATCCCCTTGGCGGCGCCGCCGAGCGAGTGGACGGGATACGTGACCACCAGCCAGGGGGCGCGCAGGCGCTCCAGCAGCCCGCGCGCAGCCCCCGGCGCCTGCTGGTCAAGGCAGGGCATGGCCTTCAGCAGCAGAGCCACGTCTGCCGGCTCCTCGGGCGGCGACGACGCCACGTCGCGCAGGTGCGCGACGTGCGGCACGCCGCAGAGGGAAAGAAAGCCGTCGACCACCGTGACCAGTCGGGCGTCGACGTCGTACGCCAGGTAGCGCGTCGCCGGCGGCAGGCCCATCCACGGCCAGGCCAGGGGACACAGGCCGCAGGCCAGGTCGATGATGACGCGAGGGGTGCCGGTCCGCGCGAACAGGTCTCGATAGAACCGGTCGAGCACGGGTATGCGCTCGCGGGTAGCGGCGTGGGCGCTCATCAGGCCGAGGCAGGCCTGGCGCAGCGCATCGTCGCCGGCCTGCGCGGCGGCCGCCAGGCGGAGCAGCGCCGCTTCCGGCCGGACGTCCTGGGAGTAGGCGCCACAGACCTGGTGCAACCGCCGTTTGGTGCGCTTGATGACGTCACGGGCGGAACGCGCCCGTGGGGCCTCAGCGCCGGCCAGGCGCCGGACGAAGCCCGGGTCCAGCCAGCGGTACTTGGCCGACTGGAGCACCTGGGAGGCGACGACGTCGGGGTCGAGGGCTGGGGCACCGCTGGAGGGTGAAGGATGGACGGGCACGCCACTCTCATCGTACCGCCACGCGCCGGTCCACGACGTAGCAGGCAGCGCTGGCCAGCGTCAGGATGCCGGCCAGGGCCAGCCAGATGGCCACCGGGCTCCAGAACGCCCTACCTGGCGCCGGCCGGTCCGGTCCCGGCAGGGTCTCCGCCGCGCCTGTCCCCGGCGGCGCGGCGGGGGCCGTCGCCGGGGCGCTGTCTGGCTGCTGCCCCGCCGGCGCCACGCGGCGCGCGTCCGCCCCCGCCGCCGCGGGGACG
>DAOTTI010000140.1:0-26136 GCA_034437795.1 Chloroflexota bacterium
GGTCCAGCCTGCTCGCTGGCCGCAGGCACGATGACCTTGATCGCGCCGGGGATCACCTCGGCGCGGATGGGCGTTGTCCCGCTCATCTCTCCGTCGAGGGTGACCGCCTGCGGCGGGTCGGCCTCGATGGCTACGGTGCGCGCCGGCCAGCGCTGGAGCGGCTCCGCATCCTCACGGCCGCCCAGGACGCTGGCGGCCACCGCGAGCAGGCCTGGCAGGTCGGCGCGCCGGATAACGATTACGTCCAGCACGCCGTCGCTGACGCTGATGTTGGGCGCAAGCGAGAGGCCGATCCGGCCCATGCTGCCGGAGTTGGCGACGATGCACGTCACGCCCTCGGTGATGACCTGCTCACCGTCGATGGTGAGCGTGTAGCGGGCCATCGGCGGATCGCGTAGGGCCTGGAGGGCGGAAAAGACGTAAGCCAGCTGCCCGAAGCGGTCCTTCAGGTCGCGGTCGGCGCCCTCCACCATGGCCGCCTCGAAGCCGATCCCCGCACGCAGGATGAAGTGCCCGCCGTCGCAGCGGGCCATGTCCACGGGGCGGAGCACGGCCATCTGGTCGGTGACGAGGGCGCAGGCCTCCGCCACGTCGCCCGGAATGCCGAGCTCAACGGATAGGACATTGGCGGTGCCCCCCGGGAAGATGGCCAGGGGCAGGTGGCTGCCAACAAGGCCGCTGGCTACCTCGGCGATGGTCCCATCGCCGCCATAGACGGCCACCGCATCGAAGTCGCGCTGCCGCGCCTGCTCGGCGTAGCGCCGGCCGTCGCCCGGCCTCTTGGTGACGAAGACGTCCCAATCGACGCCGGCCGGGCCAAAGACGCGATTCAGCAGCCCGAGCACAGGACGATCCTGCCCCGAGGCGGGATTGATGATCACAGCGATGCGTCGGTACATGGCCTCTTCTCGTGTTCGCTCGGTCTCACATCTCTCCCACTCAAGTATCTCCCGTCTCGCCAGCGCGGGCCGTATGCCCACCGGCCCCGTTGAGCGCACCTCAGTTCCTCAGCCCTTCACGCTTTGGAGTACCGCCGAAATGGCAGGGATCGTCCAGCGAGGACGGCCGTCTTCCACAGGAAGAGAGGTGGGGTGAGGCCTCTGCATGCTCAGGATCCGGCCAGGCGCGGTTCGTGGGCGTGCCGGGCGCGGTGTGAAGCCTCTGCATGCGCAGGATCCGCGCCGCCAGCCCCGCGCCAGTGAAAAGGCTGAAAGTGACGCCTCTGCATGCGGAGGATCCGGGCCAGGCAGCTACGACCGCCCAGGTGCACCATCAGGCCAGCGGTTAGGCATTGCCTTCCCTGGTGCGCAGGCTTGCATTGGTGCTCAGGCTTGCATTCCCAGAGAGGTCGTCTGAAACACCACTAGGGGTCCGTATGCCCGACCAGCCGACGCGTGAGACGCCGCACAGCCTCGGCGATGGCAAGCCCAAAGAAGGCGCCGGACAGGACGTCGCCCGGATAGTGGGCGCCGACGTAGATGCGGCTGAACCCCACCGCTGAGGCGAGGGTAAAGAAAGCCGGCGCCGACCGCGGCCACACCGTGCTGAGCACCCAGGCGCAGGCAAACGATGACGCGGTATGGCCGCTCGGAAACGACCAGCTCCCCGGGCGCTTGCCCACGACCAGCGCCCGCACGTTCTTGATGAACGGCCGCCGGCGGCGGAAGAAGGTCTTGATCGGATACTCAACGATCCACGTCGCCGCCATCATGCTCGGCAGCAGCTCCACCAGTGCGCGACGGCTGCGGGGCACGCCCAGCAGCCAGGCGATGAACGTGGCGCCGGCCCAGATCCAGCCGCCGGTCGTCCACACCGTGATGGTGCGAGCCAGACGGTCCAGACGCTGAGGGTGGGGCCAGCCATTCACCGCCAGATACAGGCCGGCGTCGAGGCGCTGCAGCGGCCCCATGCGGCGCCGCATCGCCGCCCGAAGCAGCCACCGCCCACCGGCGACCTCGCGAGAGGCTCCAGGCGCCTCGCCTGGTCGCACCGTCGTCTGGCCGGGCGGCGATGCGGCGCCCGTGACCTCGCGGGGCAAGGGCGCCTCCGGCAGAGGGTCCATCATCACGCCGGCCGACGCCATCACCAGAGCTCACCCGGCCGGTCCGCCGATGCAGCGAGCAACTCCTGCAGACTGTCAAACACCTGGTCATGGCCGCGCAGCTCACCTGGATCCCAGCCCAGGCGGCGCGCCTGGCGCATGATCACCGTCTCGCGGCCCTGCTTGATCGCGAACAGCAGCGCCCCGACGCAGTGCTGGCTGTCGGGCGTGAGCGCCCCGTAGCCCGTGCCGTCATCGTAGGCGATGGTCTTGTGGCAGAAGAACGGCCCGCCTTCGGGGCGCAGCATGTTGGTGGCGATGGCAAGGGCGCGTCCCGGTAGCAGGCGCACGGGCGACTGCCGCAGGAAGGGACACGTCTCGCACGGCGCCTTGAGCTCGAACACATCAGGCGGCCCGGCAAGTCGCGTGCCACGTCCTCATCAAGGGAATGATGGCGACTGCACGTGTCGAAGCATCCCACCTCCCGTACTGGCATGGCCCTTGCTCTCGCACCTGAAGACCGCACCAAATGGCCAAACAAGCCAAAACCGCCAAACAGAGGAAGCATAGGAGATGGTCATTATTCAGGCGCTCATCGCGGCCCTGGCCCGTTCGTCCGGCAGACTGCTCAACACGGCGTTTGGCTGGGCCACCACCCTGCTCTTCGGCAAAGTCCCCGCACACCGCCAGGTGTATCTGTCCGTACTGGCCTTCGGATCCGTCATATGGTTGCTGGTCATCCTGGGTATCGCCTTTCCCGCGTTCGCCGCCTGGATGCTCACGCTGGCGCCCCTGCCAGAGTGGGTGGATGACCGCTGGATCCGGCTCGCCTTCCTGGTCGCCGCCCTGGTGGTGCCCCTGGTGATCGGCGGCGTGTCCATCTTCATACTCGATCCGAGCGAACGGCCCCAGGGGGTGGTGGGCACGGCGCAGGCGGTCGTCAAGGGTTATCCCTCTAGCCTGGGGCTGGCCCTGACGCTGGTATTGATGACGATCTTCGCGCCCGTGCTGAAGGCTCGCGCGCTGATCAAGCGCTGGACGAACCAGCACGTGCCGGTGATCGTCGAGCCGCCCCATTACGAAGCGGTCGTGCGCGATATTCAGTTGGCCCTCGGCCAGGGTGGGCTCCAGACCGAGCGGCGCCTGGCAACCTGGATGCTGCGCGCCCCGAGTAAGCTGCTCACGCTCCTTGCTGGCGGCGCGGTGGAGAGCCTGGTAGCAGAGCGATTGACGACGCTCACGTCACCGAAAGTGGAGATCTTGCTCCACCCGTCCGACCTCGTAATCAGCGGCCGTGAGATGGACGTCGCTCGCACGCACGCGATCATCACCGAGCAGCTCACGTTTGCCCAGGCCTATATGACGTGGACCAGGGAGGGCAACGAACTGGAGGATCGCCTGCGCACTGTATGGGAGCAGCTGCGCACCCAGCCGGCACGGTCGGCGCCTGCGGGCCCCCGCCCGGACGGCCGCGCAGGTGACGGACAGGACGGCCGCAAGTGCCCGAAGAGAGACGGCCACACACCCGACCCACCAGACCTGCTGGAGCGCCTCCGGGCCATCGAGCGCGACCTGCGGAAGGTGGAGGTCTCGTACGAGGAATGGGAGGTGCTCTTTCGGAAGAAGCTGATGGTCGAGCGGGGCGTTCTGCAGATGTACGCCGGGCTGCTGGAGCGCCCGCCGGAGCCGGCCGAGGCACCGGCCGAAGCGCTGAATACCACGACCCAGCTGGCACAGACGCAAAGCGGCCCCATTGCCCTGGTCGAGCAAGCCGCCGGCCGTCGACGTGGCCGCCGGCGCGGGCTGGCGACGCTCTCGATGCGCCTGCCCGCCTCCGACGGGATGTACATCGCTGCCGCGACTACCGCGGCCATCGTTGGGGCTGCCCTTCTTGGATGGCGCACCGCGGCTGCCGAGGATCATGCGCGGCCCAGCCATAACGGCCCCGCCCTGCGCCCGCACCGGGCCTGAGACCGCGTGCCTCGCACCCGCCTGAACGCTCCGCGTCGGGCCGGGGGCGTGCGCCAACATTCCAGATCGCTCCAGGCCATGGCCGTCGTTCCCCCTCGCCCTGTCGTCGCGTGCCCGCATCGAAGCGGGGCCGGCGGCGCCGTGGGTCAGATCCTCTCCCCATGGCCGTCGTTCCCCCTCGCCCTGTCGGAGCGGGGGTGGCAGGGCCAAGGCGCACGGCAGGGCAGCGTGGGGCAGCGGTGCGGTGCGGCCCCGGCCGAAGGGGATGAGGCCCCCTGACGCGGCTGATCCGGAAGACCTGCGTGCGCCCCCAAGGGCGGGGCAGGCTCGTTCGGGCTGCCCCCCGCGGGTATACTGGCCGTGGCTCTGGCCGGTGGGCCTGGCCGCCGCGGCGCAGCCGGCTGCGGGGGGCAGGCCACCGCGTGCGTGAGCGCCGTGTGAGTGAGAAGGGACGTCACAAGACGTAGCGATCAGGAGCAAGGAGAGACTTATGGCCGTCACCCAGGCGCGCCGCGGCCCCGACACAGCGGACGCAGCCATCTCGACGATCTCGACGACCGCGCGGCCCGGCGCCGGGCCCCAGTACGCCGCCCGCGGCATGGTGGCTTCCGCCTCGCCGGCCGCGGCGGCCACCGGCCTGCGCGTGCTCATGGACGGGGGGAACGCCTTCGACGCGGCCGTGGCGGTCGCCATGGTCGAAGGATTGACCCTGCCCGGCGCGTGCGGGCTGGGAGGTGACATGTTCGCCGTGCTCTACGACGCCCGCCAGCGGCGCGTGTGGGCCATCAACGGCAGCGGGGCGGCGCCCCAGCGCGTGACCCGCGACTACTACGTGTCCAGGGGTCACCAGACGATGCCGCTCGACGGCATTCACTCGGTATCCGTGCCGGGCGCGCCGCACGCCTACTGGACGCTACACCAGCGATTTGGCACGCGCCCCTGGGCAGACCTGCTGGCCCCCGCCATCGCCCTGGCGGAGCACGGCGTGGCCGTCTCAGAGCGGATGGCCCGCAGCATCGCCGGCGCGCGCCGCAAGCTGGAGCAGTTTGCCAGCAGTGCGGCCGAGTTCTTCCCTGACGGCGAGACGCCTCGGGCAGGAACGCTGTTCCAGCGGGCGCGCTACGCGCAGTCGCTGCGCCTGCTGGCCGAAGGAGGCGCGGACGCCTTCTATCGTGGGCCGATCGCGGCGGAGATCGTGCGCTACGCCAGGGAGCTAGGCGGGCTCTTCGACGAAACGGACTTCGCCCAGCACGCCACCGAGGTCTACGAGCCGATCCACACCACCTATCGCGGCGTGGAGGTCTACGAGACGCGCCCGCCGTCGCAGGGGCTGATCGTGCTGGAGTGGCTGAACCTCCTGGAAGGGTTTGATCTCGCGGCGTCGGGCTTTGGCACGGCGGAGACGATCCATCTGATGGCCGAGGCGAAGAAGCTGGCCTTTGCCGACCGGCTCCGCTACGCCGGCGATCCGCGCTTCATCGACGTGCCCCTGGCGGCGCTGCTGTCCAAGCCGTTCGCCGCCCGCCGCCGGCAGGAGATCGATCCGCATCGCGCGGCCTGGCCGGTCCGCGGCGCCCTGCCCGAGACGCTGTACGGGGACACCAGCTATTTCTGCGTGGCCGATGGGGAAGGGAACGCCATCTCCTTCATCCACAGCCTCTCCGCCGGCTTTGGGAGCGGCGTCACCGCCGGGAGCACGGGCATCCTGCTCAATAACCGCGCCGGGCGGGGCTTTACCCTGGAGGAAGGCCACCCCAACGTGCTCGCCGGCGGCAAGAAGACGATGCACACGCTGAACTGTTACCTGCTGATGCGGGAAGGCGCGCTGCTCGGCGTGGGTGGGACGCCCGGGGGCGACCAGCAACCCCAGTGGAATGTGCAGACGATCACCAACCTGCTCGACTTTGGCCTGGACGTGCAGCAGGCGATCGAGGCCCCTCGCTGGTACTCCTTCCCCGGCACGGACCCCGAGCACATCGCCAAGCCCCCCGAGCTGCGCCTGGAGGCGCGCTTCGACCCATCGGTCGCCCCGGCCCTGGAGGCGCGAGGCCATCGCGTGGTCCTGCTTGGGCCGTGGGGAGCGGGCGGGGCGGTGCAGCTGATCGTCCGCCGCCCGAACGGCGTCCTGGTCGGTGGCTCCGACCCGCGGGCCGGCGGCGTCGCACTCGGCTACTGAATCCGCGGGATCGTCGTACAATGGTCACGAGCCCGGATGATCCATGGCCAATGAGGCTCGCTCCCTTATGGAAAAGGGCGAGGCCGCCGCTGGCGAAGAATCCGGGCTGGCCGATCTTCATCCGGTGCAAAGCCCCACGGCCGGATGCGCCGGATGCGCCGGTGAGACAAGGAGGCGCAGTCCATGAAGCGGGTCAACATCCGCGAGGCGTTCGTTGGCGAGCCCGACCGCAGCCAGGAAGGGCTCAGCGTGGTGCAGGACGAGGGCTCGGAGGCGCTGCTGCTGGCGGTGCGCGGGGGCGAGCTGACCATCGTGGTCCCCGCCGGCACGGACGAGAGCCGCGCCATCCAGGAGGCGGAGTGCCTGCGGGGCGTGCTGCGCCTGGAGAATGAGCGGGTGCTGACCTTCGAGATCCAGGCCGGTTCCACCGGCGCCTTCTTCGAGGATGAGCCGGCGGCCCTGCATCGCCGCCGGCAGCAGGAGAGCGGGGTCGATCTCTCAGCGATCGGCGGCAGCCACGACTACATGGCGGTTCAGGCGCGCCTCGCCCGCGACGTGATGACCCCCAACCCGATCACGGTGCGGCCGGACCAGACCGTGCGTGAGGCGGCGGATCTGCTGGCCTACCACCACATCAGCGGCCTGCCGGTGCTGGACGCGGCCGGCGCCCTGGTTGGTGTGGTCAGCGAGGCGGACATCATTGCCAAGCAGGGCCAGACGGTGGGCGACATCATGACCCGCAACGTGATTACCGTCCCTGCCGACGCGCGCGTCGAAGAGGTGGCCGCCATCATGGCCGGTGAGCGGATCAAGCGCGTGCCGGTGCTGCAGGAAGGCCGGCTGGTGGGGATCATCAGCCGCGCCGACATCGTGCGTTGGGTGGCGAGCTGACGATCACGCCCGCGGCGTCGCTCCTGGAGCGGGGGACGCTGGGGGCCGCTCCAGCCGTCGTGCGGCCAGGTCAAACAGGCGGGCCAGGGCGGCCAGCGCGGCTGCACTGGCCTCAGGGACAGTGATGAAGACGATCCACCGGCCGGCGTCCTCCATCGCCTGCCAGGTGCCGCGGGCCTGCGCCAGCAGGAACTTGTCGTCGTACCGGCCAGCCACCACAGGCTCATGGCGCTGCGCCACCAGGCGGATACTCACCAGCTCCGGCGGGCCATCGGTCTCGCTCTGCTCCGTAGAGTGATAGTCGCTGGGGCCGGTCCGCACCTTCGCCGGGATGCCCAGGGTCAGGTTGGCCAGCTCATCGCGCTGGCGCTCGAAGAGCCGGCGCCAGTCCGCGGGCAGCTCGCCATTCCAGGTAAGGTCCAGGTAACGGAGAATGCCAGCCTGGCGCGCGGCGGTGAGCACGGCGGCGAGGACGTCCGGTGGGTGCTCCGGGTTGCCGCCCAGCCGGCGCGCCACGTCGTCGATCGAGCCGGCGCCGGCGGCGGGGACCAGGCCGCGGCGGACCAGAGACGAGTAGTCGACCGCGACGTCCTCGAGCTGGACGCGCCACCGGCCGCCGCTCTCTCCGGTGGCGCCCTGGTCCAGCGTCACCGGGCCGGGCGCCTCCCGCAGGTCGCGGGCGTACCGCTTGTAGGCCTCCACCGCCGGCTGGCCGGCGAAGACGATGTCTTGCAGGTAACCGTAGGCGGCGACGGTCTTCTTGAAGCACAAGAACAGGCCGGCCAGCTCGCCCAGGCCCCGCGCCTCGTCCGGCAGGCCCCGCAGCGATGAGCCGGGCACGCGCAGGCTGAGCGCCGGCAGCCCCGGCGGCCCGGGCGGCGGCGCCGGATAGTCGCCCACGAAGATGCGCAGTACGGCGCACTCATCCCCGTAGCGGGCCAGGGGAGACTGGTCGTAGAAGATGAGGAACCCCTTGCCGCCTTTGCCCAGGCTCTCCTCCACTAGCTGCTCCAGCCACGGGGCAAACCCTTCCCACCGCGGGGGCAGGGTCACCAGCAGCTTGGGCGCGCCGACCCCGCGCTCGGCCAGAAGGGAGAGCCAGGCGGCTAGCTGGAGGAACGGGTCGCGCCGCGTCAGGCTGCGCCGCCGGTCATCCGAGAGGGAGTGGGAGAGCTCATAGAGGTCCTGGCCGCGCTGCAGGATCGGTTGCAGGCCGCCTGATACCCCCAGCGAGGCCAGCAGCAGCGCCACAGGACGGAGGAAGACCCGCGTCGCGGGGGCGCTCATGCGCCCCGGGGTGTGGTTCTGCGCGTCGAGCTGGATGGGCACCATGCGGGACCCTCGCCGGCGGGCGAACTGGTCCAGGTAGGAGCCCGGCAGGGTCATCACCTGGATGTGGCGGCCCCGGTCCGGCAGGCCGGCGTCTGCCAGCAGGCCGTCGAACCACTCCAGGTGGGTGATTGGCTCCTCAGACGTGAGGCCCATCGACACGCCGATCATGAGGGTGTGCTGCAAGGCCTCCGCAAGCCCGCGACCGCCGGGAGCCCCAATGGCGGCCAGGATGCGGTTCAGCGCGGCCGGATCGGTGCTATCCAGTGGATGAATGGCCAGGGCAGGCTGGTCCAGGTAGCCCATCCGCTTGAGCGTGTAGACGGTCTGGACCGAGCCCCCCATGCCCGACCAGATGACGTGGCGGATCCCCTGCGCCACGATCTCCTCCGCCTCCTGCTCGGCGGCACGGAGCAGGTGAGGGGCGCCGAGGGCCTTTTCAACGCCATCTACCCAGTCGAGCTTGACGTCCCCCGCTTCGGTAGCCAGCTCGGCCATGCGCCCGTGCCGGCGAAGGAGCTGGCCAAGCACGTCCTCCTCCGCCAGCCGCTCCAGGATGGCCTCCACGCCCGAATCGGTGGCCCCTTCGAGAGTGATCGGCACCATACGGGGAGCGTAGCACACCGCTCCAGAGTGGCTCGGGGGTCGGGCCCGCTACTCCAGAAGCCCGGGGGCAAAGACCAGGATGGCGCCTCGAGCGCCGATGAGCACCAGCATGACGCCGAGCAGCACCCGCAAGAAGCGCGACGGCAGGCGGCGCCCAATGAGCGCGCCGGCGTAGGCGGATGGAGCCGCGCCGAGCACGAGCGCCGCCGCCAGATCAGGGCGGATCTGGCCGGCGAGCAGCTTGCCGGCCAGGGCAAAGCTGGCGCTGATCAGGATCACCACCGGCGAGGAGCCAATGGCCAGGCGCGTGGGCAGGCGCAGCGGGCCGATCATCAGGGGGACGATCAGAAAGCCCCCGCCGGCGCCCAGGATGCCGGCCAGGAGCCCCACCGCGGCGCCCAGCAGCACCGCGAGCACGGAGTGGAACGGCGGGTACTCGCCCGCCTTGGGCGCCACCTCCTGCACGGGCAGGAACAGGAGGACAATGGCGCCGAGCACGACCACCAGGAAAAGCCATTCCACAGCGCGGGGTGAGAAGGCCTGGGAGGCGTAGCCCCCGGCGAAGCCACCGATGGCGCTGGCGGTCCCCATGTAGACGGCCAGGCGCAGATGGACCATGCGCCCGCGCTGGTACACCAGCCAGCTCACCAGGGCGGACGCCACTACCTGGACAATCGTGATGCCCGACGCCTCCTTCATCGTCAGGCCACCGAAGGTGCTCAGCAGGGGCAGCAGGATCACGGCCCCGCCGACGCCGAGCAGGCCAGAGACGAGCCCGCCGGCCGCGCCGATCAGGAACACGGTGAGGTGCAAGGCGGGCCGGATGGTAACAGGGCTGAGTACTGGGGCGAGATGACGGTCAGGTGGTGATCAGGTGGTGATCAGGTGGTGGGCAGGTAGGGACGGATGGCGGCCAGGTGGCGGGCGCACTCCGCCTCCAGGTCTTGCCCGAGGAGCAGGGTCTGGTGGACGGTCACGTAGCCCTGCCAGCCGATGGCGCGCAGACCGTCGAAGACGCGGTCGAGGTCGATGCCCCGCCGGTCATCCAGGGGCACCTGATCGGCGCGGATGGGGCCGGCGTTGGTGCGGATCACCATGGCCCCGGCAGGGTGGGCATACCAGTTCTGGAGGTAGACGTTGAAGATGTGCGGCGCCAGGCGCCGGAGCGCGTCGGGACCGTAGTCTGAGCCGCAGAGCAGCAGGTTCGCCGGCTCGTAGGTGATGCCGAAGTTGGTGCGCCCGACCTGCTGCACGACCGCCAGGGCCGCGTCCACCGTCTCGCAGAGGGTGGCCACGTGGGTCTGGTGCGCCAGCCGGATACCCCGCTCGGCAGCCTCGTCCGCCGCACGCTGCGCCCAGGGAATGTCTTCCTCTCGCTGCATCATGACGCGGACCAGGTCGCAGCCGAGGCGCTCCGCGAGGTCGAGGTGGGGGGTGATGTGGCGCAAGGGTTCGGTGGCCCGTTCATCGTTGGCGGCGATGGACACGGTGCCGGTCACCATGGAGACGCGCAGGCCAAGCCGGTCGAGCGTCTCCCTGGCGGCGGCGACGCGCTCGGGCGGCGTATCGATGGAAAGCTGGGACGCGCGCATGGAGAGGGCGCGGTAGCCAAGGCGCGCGGCCATGGCGGCGAAGGCCTCCAGGGAGACCAGCGCCTGATCTTTCCGGCCGGGGACCTCGGCCATGCGGGTGGAGAGTGATGGAATCATGGCGGTCACGCACCCTTCTCGTCGTGATCGTGCCCGCCGGTCTCGGTGAGACCCGCGGCGGGATGGGATCATAGCGGTCACGCATCCGCGAGCGCAGGATCCCAGCGGGTGCGCTGTAGCGAGAGCCTCGAGCCTCGATAGCAGGGCAAGCTCCGGCGCGTCCGTCTTCCCATCGTTTGTGCCGGCCCCTGCCCGCAGCCGGCCGGCCACCTCTCGGCGCCCGCGCGGCCGGCCGGTGCGGCACGGCACCTGGATCGCCGCTGCGGGGGAAGGCCCAGCGGGGCGAATTCGCCTTCTGGGCGGAGACGTTAGCGCTGCGCCTACAGCTTGCGCGCTCGCGCAGCCGCGGGAACGCCGGCGCTTCGAGCTGCTGGCGGCGATGCCGGCGGTGTGCCGCGCGCTGGCCTGGAAGCCGCTCCCGCTCGTGAATGATCCTGGCTGGCCCTCTCTCTGGGAGGGAGGATGCTCTCAAAGGGGGAAAAGGAGAAGATCTCACCCTGGCCTGCGCTCAGTGCTGGCCGCCGGCGGCTGCGGGCCAATCTTCCAGCCCCGGCCAAACGGCCTGACCTGCCCCGTGCGGCGCCGCTCGGCAAAGACCTGGCGCATGCGGCCGAACGCGCCTCGGTCGTACAGCACCTTACCGTGGTCCAGCGCCTCCAGGAAGAGCAGGTGCCGGCCGGCAAACATGCGCTCCCATTCCGATCGGGCATAGGGGAACACGTCGATGTTCTCAGTGGTGAGGGCCGAGAACTCCCCGATGCGGTCGATCCGTCGCTGTCCGTCGTCGGTCGATAGATCGATCAGGACGTCAAAGTCGCTCCGCTCCGTCCAGTTGCCGCGGGCGCGCGAGCCGAAGAGCGCGACGAACTCCACGTCCCCACCGCGGTGCGCCAGCATTCGCCGCAGGAACCGACGGAGTGGCGCCGGCACTGCTTGTTGCGATGATCTGTTCGGCACACTGCACGACCTCCACGGCGTCGGCGAGCGCCTGCCGCGCATCCGCCTCGAAGAACTGGTCGGCAGGGGCGCCCTGATCAAACGCATCCGGATACCGAGTAGGAATGTACAGGCGGTTCAACCGCGCGCGCTGCGCGTACGGGATCCGGCACACTGACACGCGCCTGCACTGCTTGTGCCAGCAGATTAAGGTTGTAGCTCGCCTGGGGGGCACGGAAGTGCTCGCAGATCGCCGTGAGCGCCTTCTCGCCCGCCTGCTGGCATGTGAAGCAGCACCAGGACCAATGCCCTCCCTGGGCCAGATCCTGCGCCGCGCGCAGCTCAGCGCGCTATTCCGCCAGCCAATCCTGATCCCGTTGCACGACAGGGAATCGTGTCGCGCATGTGACCCATCGGTGTTCTACACGAGTGGCCGCAGGCGCTGTCACCATTCGGCTCCTGGTACCAGTGTCGCAAGGCTGCTGGACGCGCACGTAGCGGCGTGCCAGGCGCGTTCTGCTGCCGGTGGTGCGGTCGAGCGTGTCCCGCTCGTTCCGTGTCCGTCGGCGTTCCGGCGGCGTGCGTTCAGTCGCTGGCGACGCCCACCTCCTCCACGTAGCCTTCGGGGACGGCATCGGGATCCTCGAATGAGAAGCCCAGGGTGTAGAGCTTGTAGTAGTAGCCTTCCAGTTCCAGGAGCTGCTGGTGCGTCCCTTGCTCCACGATCTCGCCATGGTCCAGGACGAGGATGCGGGTGGCGTTCTTCACGGTCGAGAGGCGGTGGGCGATGATGAACGACGTGCGCCCCGCCAGCACGCGGTCGAGCGCTTGCTGGATGAGGGCTTCCGTCTCCGTATCCACCGAGGACGTGGCCTCGTCCAGGATCAGGATGCGGGGGTCCTTGAGGAAGGCGCGGGCCAGGGAGATGAGCTGGCGCTGGCCGCCGGAGAGGTTGCCGCCGCGCTCCTCGACCACGGCGTCATACTGGCCGGGCAGGGACTCGATGAACTCGCGCAGGCCAACGACCTCGGCGGCCTGGCGGATGCGATCCATGCCTTCCGGCCGGTCAAGGATGTCGGGGTTGCCGAAGGCGATGTTGTCCTTGATGGTGCCGGCGAAGAGGAACGGCTCCTGGAGGACCAGGCCCATCTGGCGGCGCAGGCTCTTCTGGGTCACGTCGCGGATGTCGTGGCCGTCGATGGTGATCCGGCCCGACTGGATGTCGTAGAAGCGCATCAGCAGGCGAATGATGGTGCTCTTGCCCGCTCCGGTCCGGCCGACGAGGGCGATGCGCTCGCCCGGCCTGGCCTCCAGGTTCACGTTCTTCAAGATGGCGTGCACCCCATCGTAGGCGAAGGTGACGTTCTCGAACCGGACGTGGCCCTGGATGGGCGGGAGCTCATAGGCGCCGGGACGATCCTGCACGTCCGGCTGGAGGTCCAGCAGGTGGAAGATGCGCTCGCCGGCGGCCAGCGCGGCCTGGACCTGGTCCCAGCGAGCGGCTAGGTCGCGGATCGGCTCAAAGAAGCGCGCGGTGTAGAGCATGAAGGCGGTCAGCACGCCGATGGTTAGCTCTGGCGCCGTCCCGCTGAGCAGCCACCCGCCCCCGATGAGCAGGAGCAGGCCCGTGGCCAGGGCATCGACCAGGTCGAGGATGGGGATGACGCCAGCGTGGTAGAAGATGGCCCCCTTCTGCGCGCGGACGTTCTCACGGTTGACCTGGTCGAACTCGTCGAAGTTCTTCTCCTCGCGCCGGAAGGCCTGGATGATCTTCATACCGACGATGTTCTCGGCCAGGGCCGCATTGACCGCCGAGATGGTGAGGCGGATGCGCCGGTAAGCGGGGCGCGAGCCGCGGGCAAACCAGACCGCCAGCAGGTACATGATGGGCAGGATCACCATCGTGACGGCGGCCAGGCGCCAGCTCATGGTGAACATGATCACGATCGTGCCGACCAGGATGAAGACGTCGGAGATGGACTGGAGCAGGCCCTGGGTCAGGATCTCATTCAGGGCCGAGACGTCGCTCGTATTGCGGGAGATGATGTGGCCGATCCCTTCCTTGTCGTAGAAGCGCAGGGAGAGCTTCTGCAGATGGGCGAACATCCGCGTGCGCAAGGTGAACAGGACCCGCTGGCCCACCCAGGAGAGCACCCACGTCTGCCAGTACGACCCTAGCCAGAAGACGACGAGCGTGCCGACGTAGGCGGCGGCCCAGAGGTTGAGCTCATGCAGCTGGCCCTGCAGGATGCCACGGTCGATGGAGAGCTGGACGATGCGGGGCTGGACCAGCGTGGCGCCCGAGGCCACGATCATGAAGACGAAGGCGACGAACAGGCGCAGCTTGTACGGCCCGAGCAGGGCCAGCATGCGCTTGACGACCTCCTTATCGGAGTGCAGGCGGGCGTCGGGATCGGCGGTGGTGGCGGGGCCCATCGCCAGCCGGCCGACGGAGCTAATCATGGCGCCCTCCGAGCGAGGGAAGGAATGAAGAAGGATGAATGAAGAAGGAATAAGGAAGGGTGGCTGCCATCGTGCGGGTTGCCATTACGGGCTTTGCCATTACGCACCTTGCGATTTCGCACGTTGCCATTACGCACCACCTACCGCAGCGCGACTTTCGTTCTTCATGCTTGATTCTTCCTTGTTCATGGCGCGCAGCTGCGCGGCGATGAACTCCTCCTGGTCACGCATCTGGACGTCGTAGATCCGGCGGTAGGGGCCCTGCCGGGCGATCAGCTCGTCGTGGGTGCCCCGCTCCACGATCTCACCCCGGTCGAGCACGATCACCTCGTCGGCGCGCTTGACGGTGGAGAGGCGATGGGCGATGACGAAGGTGGTGCGGTTACGCATCACCTCCTCCAGCGCCTGCTCGATGAGATGCTCCGTCTCCATATCCACCGATGAAGTGGCGTCGTCCAGGATGAGGATGGTCGGCTCCACCAGGATGGCGCGGGCCAGCGCGGTCCGCTGGCGCTGGCCCCCGGAGAGGGTGACGCCGCGGTCGCCCACCTCGGTGTCGTAGCCTTCCGGCAGGCGCTGGATGAAGCGGTGGGCCTGGGCGCGCTCGGCGGCGAACTGGACGAGGCTGATCGGCGAGCCCGGCTTGCCGAACTCAATGTTCTCCTTGACGCTGCGACTGAAGAGGAAGGAGTCCTGGGGGACGATGGCGATGTGCTGGCGCAGGTCGGCCAGCTTGACGTCCCGCACGTCGTGGCCGTCGATCAGGACGCGACCCTGCGTCACGTCGTAGAAGCGGGGGATAAGGCCGGTCAGTGCGCTCTTGCCCGAGCCGGTGCCCCCGACCAGGGCGATCACCTGCCCCGGCTTGGCCGTGAGATTGATGTTCTTGAGTACGGGGATGCCGGGGCGGAACTCGAACCAGACGTTTTCGAAGGTGACCTCGCCCCGCACTGCAGGGAGCGGCCGCGCGCCCGGCCGGTCGCGCACCTCGGGGATCGTGTCCAGCACCTCCCAGATGCGGTGGGCGGAGGCGGTGGCGCGCGCATACTGGCTGAGCAGGAAGCCGATACGGCGCGTCGGGCCGTAAAGCTTGTTCAAGTAGTACTGGAAGGCGATCAGGGTGCCGATGGTGATGGTGCCGGCGGCCACCAGGTAGCCGCCGGCGACGATGACGAAGATCGTGCCCAGGCCGGCGAGGCAGACCAGCAGCGGATTGCGTGAGGCCAGGGTGCGGGCCAGGGTGAGCGACCGGCGCTGCAGTTCATCCGCGGCGCGGGTGTACTTGGCGATCTCGTGCTCTTCCTGGGTGAAGGCCTTGACCACCCGGACGCCGGCGATGTTTTCCTGCAGGAGGCCGGTGAGTGCGCCGTATTGCTGCTGGACGCGGGCGAAGAGGGGGCCCGACTTCTTGCTGTAGCTGTAGCCGGCCCACATCAGCATGGGCACGGTGAGTAATGCCAGGAGGGTTAGCTGCCAGCTCACGGTGAAGGCAATGACCAGCGTCACGATATAGGTGCCGACGGAGCTGACCAGGCCAGTGGAGCCGTGGCCGAGGAAGCTCTGCACCGACTCCACGTCAGAGGTGGCGCGGGCAATGAGCTGGCCGGTATCGGAGCGATCCAGGTAGCCGAAGGAGAGGCGCTGCAGCCCGCGGTAGACGGCGTTCCGCAGGTCGCGGGCGGCGTCGGCCTCATAGGCGTGAAAGCCCCAGATGTAGATCCAGTTGATGGCCGACTTGGCTACGTACAGGCCCAGCGCCGTGACGGTGGCGATGGCCAGTACGTGGTAGCTGCCGCCGTTGATCCCGTGGTCGATGGCGCGGCGCACCTGCAGGGGGATCATCAGGTCCAGGACGTTGGCCACGAGCCAGGCCACGTAGCTGGCGATGACCAGGTTCTTGTGGCGGCGCAGATAGCCCAGGGCCCGCAGGAGGTCCTTAAGCGTCCCGCCGCTGGCGCTGCCCAGAGTAGCCGAGCCGGCCATGCCGGCGCGGCCGAACATGCTGCCCGGACCAGTTGTGCCGGAGGAGTAGCTACCGCCGGGCCAGGTGCCACCCCCGCCTCGCATCATCATGAGGTCGTGCTCTCTCGCTTCCTAATTTGCCTGCGCTCAGCGCCTGCCCGCAGGGCAGGCCCCTTTCCCCGCGCTGAAGGCGGGCCACTCGCCGGAACTCACGGCAGGCGCAACGCCTCCTCGCATAAGGATACTCAAGGCAGGCTAACGTACGCGTCAAGGTAGTCACCTCGCCCCCCGCGCCAACCGCTCCACCTGCGCGACCCCACCGGCACGTCGCCCGTCGTCAGAGCCGCGCGGTGAAGATGGGCTGGGTGGTAGGGGCGCGGCTCCCGCCTCTGGGCTCCACGGTGACGGCCACCACCTCGGCGCGCGCCGGGTCGCCCCTGACGGGAACCGTCTCGACCGCCTGCGCGGCGCCGAGGAAGATGCCCGCATCCTGGGGCAAACCGCCGGCGATGAGCCAGAGCTGGTAGGTCCGCTCGGCAGGAGCCGGCGGCAGGCCCGTCACTATCAGACGCGACTCGCCGCTGGTCGGGGCGACGATCAGGGCCAGGCGCCCCTGGCGCAGGCTGCCGGGGGCGGCCTCGGTCGGGGCGAGCACGACCACGCGCCCCTCCGCGGCCGCGGCCAGCGCGGACTCGTACTCGGCCAGCAGCGCGCGCTGGGTCTGGGCCTGGCGCAGCAAGGCGGCGTTCCAAACGCCCAGCCCCACCGAGCACAGGAGCAGGGCCGCGGCCAGCCAGCCAGTTGCGCCCAGGCGCTGGAACCACGGCTGGGGCCGGCGCTGCTCTTGTACCCGCGGCAGGGGTGGAGCAACGGTGGATGGAGCGAGATCGCGCTCTGCTGCGGCCAGCAGGCGCGCTCGGAGGCGCGGTGCGGCCGGCGCGGGGGCAACGGCCGTAGCCAGGCGGCCGGCAGTGGCGCCGAACTCCGCGGCCAGCCGCCGGCACAGGGCGCAGGTGGCGAGGTGGCGCTCGAACGCGGCGGCCTCGCCGGCGGGCAAGGCATCGAGGGCGTAGGCAGCGGCGTGCCCCTCCAGCGCGGCACGCTCCTGCGCGGAGAGCCGGTCGGGATCGTGTGGCTGCGCGAGCGAGGGCACTGCAAGCTCTACGCCCGGCTCCTCGTTCTGGCTCACCTTACTTCTCCATCTCCAGCGATTCGGGCTCCAGCAGGGCACGGAGCTTCTGCAGTGCAAGGCGCATGCGCCCCTTCACCGTCCCGAGCGGCGCGCCGGTCTGATCGGCGATCTGCTGGCAGGTGAGGCCGGCGAAGTAGGCTAGCTCGATGGTCTGGCGCTGCTCGGCCGGCAGGCGCCGGAGGGCGGCGCGCACCCGGTCCCGCTCGATACGCGCGGCCGCCTGCTCCCACAGCTCGGGCTCGGCCGCGCCGACTAGATGGTCCTCCGGGTTGGCCTCCGGCTGCACCCCCTTCTGGCGCCGCAGGTAATCGACCGCGCGGTGGTGGACGATAGACAGCAGCCAGTTGCGCACGCTCCCCCGCTGCAGGTCATAGCGACCGCCATGGCGCCAGAGGGCCAGGAAGGCGTCCTGCACCACGTCCTCGGCGAGCTGCTGGTTGCGCAGCAGGCGTCTGGCCAGCCCCAGCGCCAGCCGGTGGTGGCGGTCGTAGAGGATCGCCAGCGCGCCGGTATCGCGCTGGCGCACGCGCTCCAGCAGCTCCGCATCGGGCGCGCCATCGTCCGCAGCAGGTACGTACACGGCTACCGGCGGCACTGTAGCACGAGGGGTGGGAGAGCACAACGAGCCACCGCTCGGGCCCTCCTTCTCCCTCTCCCTTCATGGAAGCGGGGGCGGCGGGGCCAAGCCGCACGGTGGGGCCGGGTCGGGCAAGGGTGCGGCGCGGCCCCGGCCGAAGGGGGTAAGGGTTGCTCTCCGGGTCTCCGTGTCCCCGTGTCCCCGCGTCGGAGCGGGGGCGGCGGGCTGGCGCGCAGGGCCGGGGGTGGGGTACAACAGCGGGGCGCTCCGCTGCTGGTGGCGCCGCGCGACCCTGGCTGCGATGAAGGGGGTGTTCTGCCGTGGTGCGTCTGGCCGATCGCCTGAGCGCGGCGCGCCGCCGCCGGTTCATTGGGCGCGCGGCCGAGCGGGCGCTATTCCAGTCGGCGCTGCTGGCGCCGGAGTGGCCCTTCCAGGTACTGCACGTCTTCGGCCCAGGGGGCGTGGGCAAGACCAGCCTGCTGCGCGAGTTCGCGGCCCTGTGCGACGAGCATGGCGTGGCGGCCTATTACCTCGACGCCCGCCACATGGAGCCGGCGCCGGAGGCGTTCGGTCACGAGCTGCGCCTCGCCATGGGCGTCAGCGCAGACCAGCCGCCCCTGGCGGCGCTGGCCCCGTGGCCCGGCCGGCACGTGATCCTGGTGGATACCTATGAGACGATCGCCCCCCTGGACGCCTGGCTCCGCGAGGTGTTCCTGCCGGAGCTGCCGGCGCACACGCTAGTCGTCTTCGCGGGCCGGCCCCCGCCGTCTCCGTCCTGGCGCACCGACCTGGGCTGGCAGGCGCTGGTCCGCCTCCTCCCGCTACGAAACCTGAGCCGGGACGAGAGTGTGGCCCTGCTCACCGACCGCGGCGTGCCGCCAGACCAGCAGGAGAGCGTGGTGGGGTTCACGCACGGACACCCTCTCGCCCTGTCCCTGGTGGCCGACCTGTTTGCCCAGCGTCCCGGCATCCGCTTTCAGCCCCAGATGGCGCCTGACGTGGTCAAGACCCTGCTGGAGCAGTTTGTGCAGCAGGTGCCGGGGCCCGCGCACCGCGCCGCGCTCGAGGCCTGCGCCCTGGTGCGGGCCGTCACGGAGCCCTTGCTAGCGGAGCTGCTGGCCATGCCGGACGCGCACGACCTGTTCGAGTGGCTGCGCGGCCTCTCCTTTGTCGAGTCGGGGCCGCCGGGCCTCTTCCCCCACGACCTGGCGCGGGAGGCCCTGGCCGCCGACGTGCGTTGGCGCAACCCCGATTGGTACGCGGAGCTGCACCGCCGCGCCCGCACCTACTACACCACGCATCTCGCGCAGGTCGACGTCCAGCAGCAGCAGCGCCTGCTCTTTGACCTCATCTACTTGCACCGCGACAACGCGGTGATGCGGCCGTTCTTCGAATGGCAGGAGAGCGGCGCCATCCTGGTCGATGCGCCGCGGCCGGTGGACTGGCCGCACCTAGTGGCGATGGTGGAGCGGCACGAAGGTCCGGACTCGGCGGCCGTGGCCGCGCGCTGGTTTGCGCGCCAGCCGGAAGGGGTGCTGGTGTTTCGCGACGCCGGGGACCAGCAGGCCGGGTTCCTGTGCATGGTGGCGCTGCACCGCGCCACGCCGGACGACCTGGAGGCGGACCCTGCGGCGGCGGGCGCCTGGCGGTATTTGCAGGCGCACGCGCCCCTCCGGCCGGGCGAGAGGGCCACGCTTTTCCGCTTCTGGATGGCGCGCGAGACGTATCAGGCCGTTTCGGCCATCCAGAGCCTGGCCTTCGTCAACGCCGTCCGGCACTACCTCACTACCCCCGCGCTGGCCTTCACGTTCTTCCCCTGCGCCGACCCAGAGTTCTGGGCGCCGCTGTTCGCCTATGGCGAGCTGCCCCGCCTGCCGGCAGCCGACTTCGTCGTTGGCAGGCGTCAGTATGGCGTCTACGGCCATGACTGGCGCACCCAGCCCCCGCCGGACTGGCTGGCCCTGCTGGCGCAGCGGGAGATCGCGGACGGCCCGCAACCGGCGCCGCCTGCGCCGGCCGCCGAGCCCCTGCTCGTGCTGAGCGAGCCCGACTTCGCCGCCGCTGTGCACCAGGCGCTGCGGGACCTGGCGCGGCCGGAGGCGCTGCAGCGTAACCCGCTCTCGCGCTCGCGCCTGGTCGTCGAGTGCGCCGGGCCGGGCGCCGATCCGGTCGCCCGCGCGGCGGCGCTCAGGGAACTGATCATCGAGGCGGCGGAGGCCCTCCGTGCGACCCCGCGCCGCGCCAAGTGGTATCGCGCGGTCTACCACACCTACGTCCAGCCGGCGCCGACGCAAGAGGCGGCGTCCGAGCTGCTGGACCTCCCGTTCAGCACCTATCGGCGCCACGTGGCCGCCGGCGTGGCCCACGTCACGGCCCAGCTCTGGCAACAGGAGATCGGTGGCGCGCCGGCGAGCGCGAATGCGCCGCGGCGGCGATGAAAGTGAGCAGAAACTGAGCACATTCTGAGCTTCAAACTGAGCAGTGGCCGGCGTTACGCTGCCACCGCCCGATGAGGCGGTCGCAGGCTTTTGGGGCGGGAGGACCGGCCATGGCGCTCAGTACGCGGCAGGTGGTCGCGGAACTGCTTCAGGCGTGGAACGCGCACGACGTGGAGCGCATCGTCGCGCTGCACGCGCCGGACTACGAGGGGATGGACGTAGCGTGGCCGGGGCCGCGCCGTGGGCGCGATGGCGTGCGCCGCGGCTGGGGACGTTACCTAGCCGCCTTCCCCGACCTCCAGTTTGCCGCTGAGACGGTCATCGTTCAGGGCAACCGCGCGGCGGTGAGCTGGACCGCCCTGGGTACCCATCGCGGCGCGCTGATGAACATCCCCCCGACCGGCCGCGCCGTGCGCGTGCGGGGCATCTCCGTCCTTCACGTCGAGCAGGGCCAGGTGACGCGGGCGCTGCACGTCTGGGACGTCGCCGGCCTGCTACGGACCATCGGGCTGCTGCCTGAACTCTGATTTATGACCAGCAAGCCGAGACCGGCACACGTATCGCCCTACCAGCCAACCTTCGGGCTTACTGCCTGAACTCTGGTCCAGAAGGAGGTGAATGATCCAGCACGGGGACAGCCGCGTACTAGCAGCGTGAATGCGGGGCCCGCGCATTACCGCGGTGTGGCGCCTGACCGGATCCGCGCCGTGGAGAGCTCTCAGCCGCAGGCTGGGTGTGTTCCGGAGCACGCCCGTCCACGCCATCGACACACATCACCGATATCGACGAAAGGAGAAGCGCATGTTGCGCGCGAAACGATTTGGAGCCGGCGCCCTGGCCGCGGGGCTCTCGGCGGCGCTCACCCTGCCGCTGGCTGCCCTGTTCCTGGCCATCGCGCCTGAGGCCCCGGAGACTGGCGCATCCAGCCACCGCGAGGCGCCACGGATCTCCCAGGATCCGGCCGCCGACGCCACCGACTTCTACATGTTCACCAGCCCGGAGGGCAACGGGACGGTCACCTTGATCGCCAACTACTACCCCATGACCCTGCCGCCGGCCGGCCCCAACTTCTATCGCTTCGGAGATGACGTGCTCTACGCCATCAAGATCGACAACAACGGCGACAACCGGGCGGACATCACCTATGAGTTCCGCTTCGCCACTGCCGTCCGGAACAACAAGACCTTCCTCTACAACACGGGGCCAATCACATCGATCGATGATCCGGACCTGAACGTCTATCAGACCTACACCGTGACCAGGATCGACGGTGCGGGGCGCCGCGAGCTTGCCCGCGATCTGCCGGTGGCGCCCTGGAACATCGGCCCGCGCTCCTATCCCGAGGGCTACGACAAGGTAGCGGCCCAGGCCGTCAAGTCCCTCGGAGCGGGGAACGGCCAGGTCTTCGCTGGGCCGCGGGACGACCCCTTCTTCGTCGACTTCTCGCTCTTCGACCTGCTGGGCATCCGCAAGCTGCCGGGTAACGCCGGCGGTGGCGTGGATGGGCTGGCCGGCCTGAACGTGCTGAGCATCGTCCTGCAAGTCCCCATTACCCAGCTGACGGCGGACGGACAGCCGGTCTCCGGCCTTGGGTCGCCCAACGCCGTCATCGGCGGCTGGACGACGGCCAGCCGGCAGCGGACGAGGGTGCTCGACCCCCTCGGCGCGGCGCGGGGCGAGGGCGAGTGGGTGCAGGTGTCGCGCCTGGGCCATCCGCTGGTGAACGAGGTGGTGATCCCGCTGGCGCTCAAGGATGCCTTCAACTCCATCAGCCCGGACCAGGATGTGGCCGCGGGGGCCCTGCCCCTGGTGCAGCGCCCGGAGGTGGAGGGGCTGCTGAAGGCCCTGTATGGCCTGAAGGTGCCGGAGCGGGAGCGCGCCGACCTCGTCGCCATCTTCCTCACCGGCATCCCCGGCTCCGTGCTGGGCCTGCCGGGCGCCACCGCGCCGATGAACGTCCCCAGCGGGGCCAGCACGGGTAGCGAGATGCTGCGCCTGAACCTGGCCACGCCCCCCACCAAGATCGGGGAGGGCAACCGCATGGGGGCGCTGGGTGGCGACGTGCTCGGCTTCCCCAATGGCCGGCGCCTGACCGACGACGTGGTAGACATCGCCATCCAGGCCGTGGCCGGGGCGACGCTGCCGCTGGTCGATCCGAGCTACACGCCTGATCCGCTGGCCACCCAGCTGGGCGACGGCATCAACGAGAACGACCGGCCCTTCATGCCGGCCTTCCCGTACCTGGCGCCGCCGCACGAGGGCTTCCGCTTCGCCTTCACGCAGCCGTTCCCCTTCATTCGCTGCGGGAGCGGGCGCGTGTTCCGCCTCAACCCCGACGGCTCGCTCGGCCGGTACGTGGATCAGCCGTCCATTATCGGTACTGCGCCCATCCTGCAGCAGAGCGCGACCGTCTCGCCGGAGCAGATCCGCGCCATCTGCGGGACGAACTAATCCCACTTCCTGGCCGGCCTGCCGGCTTGCTCACCTCCTCTCCAGCCTGGCTGGAGAGGAGGTGCCCCGGGGCTGCGGACAAGCACAGCGCCGGGGCAGACGCACGATGGCCGTTGCGCGGATCGCCCGCGGGCGCCCGCAGCGGACGGCCGCGGCCAGGCCCGGGATGGCAGCCGAATGGGTACGGGAGCGGGCAGCCGCCGGCCATTCACGAGCCGGCAGGGCGCGGGGTAGCCAGAGTTCTGACCCATTGATCACAGTCGCTGGTGCGCGTCACTGGTGAGAGAGGACGGTTATGGCGGGATCCGCACGGTGGGCATCACTACTCCTGATGGCATCGTTGGGCGCCGCCCTGCTGGCTGGGGCGACACGCGCGCCCCTGCTCGGGCAGCAGGTCCTGCAGGCCACGGGGCGGCGGCCGGCCGGCTTGGCGGCGACGATCGCGACGCGAGCGGCGGCGCTCGAGTCTGGCGCCCCTGCCGTGCCGCCGGCCATCGCGGGGGCGAGGGCGCCGGCCGAGTCGGCGACGGATGCGGCCGTGCGGCAGATGCAGGACCGGCTCGGCGCCAATCCGGCCGATCCCATGCGCGACGCGGCCTACGCGCAGCTGGGCACGCTCTATCTCCAGAAGGCGCGGGAGACGGGTGACCCGACCTATTACGTCAAGGCGGAGGAGGCCCTCCAGCGGTCCCTGACCCTGGCGCCGGCGAATGCCGCCGCGGTGCTGGGCATGGGGTGGCTGCACCTGGCCCGCCATCAGTTCGCCGACGCCTTGGAGTGGGGAGAGCGGGCGCGAACGCTCTCACCCTTCAGCTCCGCGCCGTACGGCGTGATCGGGGACGCCCTGATCGAGCTTGGCCGCTACGCCGAGGCCACGGAGGCGATCCAGGCGATGGTGGATCGCCGGCCGGACGTCACGTCGCTGGCGCGCGTCTCCTACGTGCGGGAGCTCCATGGCGACCTGCCGGGCGCGCTCTACGCCATGTGGCAGGCCGTGACGGCGGGGAACGACGCGACCGAGAGCACACAGTGGGCGCGCGTCCAGCTCGGCCACCTGTATTTCCTGGCCGGCGACCTGGACGCGGCGGAGGGCGCCTACCGCCAGGCGCTGGCCTACCTGCCGGATTACCCCCATGGCCTGGCCGGGCTGGCGAAGGTAGCAGCGGCGCGGGGCCGGCTCAAGGAGGCGAGCGCTCTCTACGAGCGTACGCTCAGCATCGCGCCGTTGCCGGAGTACGCCATTGCCTTGGGGGAGGTCTATCGCGCGGCGGGCGACGCCTCCGGCGCGGCCAGGCAGGATGCCCTGGTCCGCGCCATCGCTCGCCTGCAGCGGGCCGGTGGCGTCGACCTCGATTCGGAGCTGATCCTGTTCGAGGTCGACCAGGCCAAAGACGGGCAGGAGATCGAAGCAGCGCTGGACGCCGCTCGCCGGCAGTACGACCGCCGCCCGGCCAGCATCCACGCGGCCGGCGCCCTGGCCTGGGCGCTCTACCGCGCGGGGCGGGCCGAGGAGGCGCTGCCCTACGCCCGCCAGGCCCTCCGCCTGGGTACCAATGATCCGGTGACGCTCTTTCACGCCGGCGCCATCGCGGCCGCGGCCGGGGAGAGACCGGCGGCGCGAGACTATCTGGCCGGCGCCCTGGCGCGGAACCCGCGCTTCCACCCGCGGCTCGCGCCGGAAGCACGGCGGCTCCTGGAGGAACTGCGATGAACCGAACTCACTGCTCGCGCCATCCCGTCCCCGACAGGGCCCATGGGAGAACGGTAGCGCGGCTGGCCGCGGCGCTGCTGCTGGCTATGGCCGTGCTCCTCTGGCCGGCCGGCGTGGGACTGGCCCATCCGCTGGGCAACTTCACTGTCAACCGCTACAGCCGGCTCGAGCTCTCATCTGGCGGCCTGCGCCTGCGCTACGTCCTGGACATGGCGGAGATCCCCACCTTTCAGGTGATGCCGTCGCTTGACGCCAGCGGGGACGGAACGATCACCGACGCCGAGCAGCGCGCCTACGCCGCCACGGCGCTCAGGCAGATCGCGAGCCGGTTACGTCTGGCCGTCGACGGCCAAGACCAGGTCCTGCAGGTCACGTCCGCAGAGCTGGAGCTGCTGCCCGGCCAGGCCGGCCTGCCGACCTTGCGCCTGACGGCCTGGTTCGAGGCGCCGGCCGTGGCTCCGCTCGTCGACCGGGCGCGGGCGTCGGGCCGGGGGGTCCGGCTGGAGTTTCGTGACGACAACGACCCGCAGCGGGCCGGCTGGCGTGAGATCGTGGTGCGCGCGGAGGATGGCCTGGCGCTCCAGGCGCCGGCCGGGGCGCCGCTCCCCCTCCGCGACATCAGTGATGAGCTCCGCGCCTATCCCGAAGACCTGCTGCAAAGCCCGCCCAGCATGTACGCGGTGGAGATGGTGGTGCTCGCCGCCGGCCAGGTGCCGGGGGACACCGCGGCGGCCGCGCCCGCAAGCGGGCGGCGAGGGAGCGCCGCGGGCCTCTCGGTCTCACGCGGCGGAGACGGATTTGGCGCGCTGTTCGCCCGGGCGACCAGGGGCGCGCTCACTCCCGGCCTTGTGGTCGCAGCCCTCCTCGCCGCCATGGCGCTCGGCGGGATGCACGCCATGTCCCCGGGACACGGCAAGACCATCGTCGGCGCCTATCTGGTGGGGTCACGCGGCACGCCCCGCCACGCCCTCTTCCTGGGGCTGACGGTGACCGCGGTGCACACGGCCGGCGTGTTCGCGCTCGGGCTGGCTACCCTGCTGGCCTCGCAGTACTTCCTGCCGGAGCGCATCTATCCCTGGCTGAGCCTGGCGTCCGGCCTGCTCGTGCTCGGCGTCGGCCTGGCGCTGGTCCGCTCCCGCTGGCGGGCAGCGCGCCTCAGGCCGGGCCAGGCGCACGACCAGCACGCGCCCCCGCACGGCGACGGCGCCGCGCTCGTGCACGACCACGGCTTCGGCGCGCACCGCCACGCCGTCGGGCAGCTAGACGGCGCGCCGGTCACCTGGCGCAGCCTGCTGGCGCTGGGGATCTCCGGCGGGCTCCTCCCCTGCCCGTCGGCCCTGGTGGTGATGCTGGGGGCCATTGCCCTGCACCAGGTGGCACTGGGGCTGGCGCTCATCACCGCCTTCAGCCTGGGTCTGGCCGGCACGCTGGTGGCCATCGGCCTCCTGATGGTCTTCTCCGCGCGGGCGGCCGGCCGGATGCGCCTGACACAGCGCCTTGGACTGGCGCGCCGGCGGACGCTGGCGGGCGCCATCAGGCTGATCCCCCTGGCCAGCGCCGGCGTCGTGACCCTGGCGGGCGCAGCGCTCACGCTCGACGCCTGGCGGCAGCTGGGATGGGCAGCGGCCCTGGCGTGGCCGGCGGCGCGCGGGCTTGCGCCGGCAGGGCTGGCGCTGGCCGTGG
>DAOTTI010000141.1:0-15806 GCA_034437795.1 Chloroflexota bacterium
GACCACCAGCACTCGCTTGCCGGCCTGGCTGGCCAGGCGCTCCGCCAGCACGCTGCCGGCGAACCCGGCCCCCACGATCAGGAAGTCAAACATGCTTGGTACCTCACTCTTCGCTCTCGGCCGGACTTATCCCGCAGCCTCCACGCCGACCAGCTCCCGACCGGTCGTCGGCGTCCGGCGCGCCGTCCGCTTGGCCAGCAGCGCCGCTTCCATGCGCGCCTCCATCCGCGCGGCGATGGCGTCCCAGCTATTGCGGGCCAGGATCGACCGCTCGCGCGCGACGCGGGCCTCGCGCTCCGCCGGCGTCTCCGCCAGGGCCTGCTCGATGGCCGCGACGAAGCGTTCGGGCGTCTCTGCGATCCGAACCGCCTGCCCGTACAGGGCCACGACGTCGGCCACCGGCGTGGAGACGATCGGCCTGTGCGCGGCCATGTACTCCAGCGTCTTCGTTGGGCTGATGAAGCGTGTGGCGTCGTTGAGAGCAAAGGGCATCATGCACACATCAAGGCCCTTGACGTAGGCCGGGAGGTCACGATACCGCTTCTGGCCCAGGTAGTGGATATTTGGCCGGCGTGGCAGCTCTTGCGGATCGATCTTGACCACCGGCCCGATCATGACCAGGCTCCATTGCGGCCGGAGGTCGGCGACGCGGGCGAGCAGGTCCAGATCGGCCCGCTCGTCGATCACGCCAAAGAACCCGATGCGGGGCTGGCAGAGCGCCGCCAGATCGGGCGGCACGACCGTCGACGGATCCAGCGCCCGCTGGTAATGCTCTACCTCCACGCCGCTGGGCTCGGCATACACGTGGCGATGCAAGGCGGCCTTGGCCTTGCCCAGGCTCACACCGCCGGTAAAGACCAGGTCGGCGATGGCGAGGAGCCGCCGCTCGCGAGGCACCAGGTCCGGCGGCGCGCCCTTGAACAGCGAAAGCTCGTCCATCGCGTCGTAGACCACCAGGGCCGGCGCCAGGTCTTCGATGGCCGGCAGGAGCATCGGCGTATAGAACCACGCGACGTGCTCCTGCAGGCCCTGCTCCTGCGCCAGGTCGGCGACCAGGCGCGTGTACATCGCATCCAGGCGAGGCCCGCCCCCGGGCCCCGGATCACGGCAGACCGGCTGGCAGACCACCACGCCATCGACCCCTTCGGGGTGGTACCGCACCAGCTCCGCGCCATCCGGGGCCTCCCCCGCCGCTTCCTCAAAGCGCGGCTCCTCGATGAAGAACACGCGCCGGCTGCGCGCGAACCGCGACATCAGATGCTGCGGCCGCTGCCAGACGAAGTCCCAGCGCAGGTGCGAGAAGCACAGCAGCGGCAGTCGTGCTGACGATCCCATGCAAACCCCCAATCCAATAGAGTTGCGGCCGGCGCCCGCAGGATGGCGCCCCCCAGCTCTGGAGAAGCCCGTGCAGGCACCAGAAACCAGGCACTGCGACCCGCGTCACGGGCATACCCGCGTCAGCGACTCGGATCAGCCGAGTGACAATGCCACGGATGCGCGGTGTGGCCTAATGGAACCCGCTATGGTCGAGCAGCGCCGAAGGACAGTGCGGACCAGTCTGTTCTGTTGGCTGGCGCCGTATGCGGCGCGAATTGGAGCAAGAACCGTGCCGCCGGTCACGAAGCTCGAAGCTACCGGCCTGCGGCCGATAGACCGGCCGCCCCAGCGTTCGGGCCGGCAGACGGGAAGCCGCGACTGGCGCCCTCCGTCCGCCCATCGACCACGCCTGCGCGGGTGCCCACGGGCGCGTATTCATTATGACATGGCCCCCGACCATGTCGCGCCCCTGCCGCGGGACGCGCCGGCCGCGGTCGCGAGCGCCAGCTCCTGGGCCACGTCACACCTGGGCCACGCCACACCTGGGCCACGTCACACCTGCGGCGAACGGCCCAGTCGCGCCGGTAATGCGCGGCGAGGTACGGCGGCCGCCTCCCATCGAACGGTATGGTTACGTCTGCGCACCCTGAAACGGTGTGCCTTCGCTCCATGGGTGTTACTGTTGAACCCGACACGAATACGGTTAGGTCTGCGCACCCTGAAACGGTGTGCCTTGCCTCGACAGACCCCGCAACTCGGTCACAGCACGTATGGTCGCTCACCCGGCCTGGATAAGTCACATCCAGCGACGGGCCCCGTCTTCCTATGGGAGAGCGGCGGGTGCAGGCGGTGGCGGTGAGGCAGATGGGCATAGTCCCCTCTCTCCATGGGAGAGGGTGGGCTCCTTGAGCCCCGTCTCCTACAGAGAGAGGGAGGCCCGCGGAGCGGGCGGCGGTAAGGGCGCTGGTCGGGGATAATCCAGGCTAGAAGGACAGTAGCGGACGCGATGAACGAGCAAGCGGTACGTCGGCTGCTGGAGGCAGTCGCGCAGGGAGAGGTGAGTCCGGCCGTCGCCACCGGCCGGCTCAAGCAGCTCAGTGTGGACAATCTGGGCTTCGCCCGCTTGGACCGGCATCGCCAGCTGCGCACCGGCTTTCCGGAGGTGATCTACGGTACCGGCAAGACCCCCGACCAGGTGGCGGCGATCGCCGGCCGTATGGCCGAGGCAGGCATTCCGGTCCTGGCCACCCGCTGCTCCATGGAGATCTACGAGGCCGTACGCGCCCGGCTGCCAGACGCGACCTACCACCCCGTCGCCCGCTGCATCACCTGGTCACCCGGCCCGCCGGCGCCGCGCATTGGCTCAGTGGTCGTCGCCACCGGGGGCACGACCGACATCCCCGTGGCCGAAGAGGCCGCCATCACCGCGGAGATGGGCGGGAGCCGCGTGGAGCGCCTGTGGGACGTCGGCGTGGCCGGGATCCACCGCCTGCTGGAGGAGCGGGAGCATCTCTACCGCGCCAACGTGATCGTGGCCGTGGCGGGGATGGAAGGGGCGCTGCCGAGCGTCATCGGCGGGCTGGTGGACCGGCCCGTGATCGCCGTGCCCACCAGCGTCGGATACGGCGCCGCCTTTGGCGGCCTGGCGCCCCTGCTGGGCATGCTCAACGCCTGCGCGCCCGGCGTGGCGGTGGTCAACATCGACAACGGCTTCGGCGCCGGCTACCTGGCGGCGATGATCAATCGCCTGGCCTGTGGCGACTACAAGGGCTGGGAGCCGGACCCGTAACCTTGCACCGAGGAAACTCCGCGGTGGTCCGCGCAGCCTACTTCGAATGCTTCGCCGGCGCCAGCGGCGACATGATCCTGGGAGCGCTCGTCGACGCCGGCTGGCCGGAGGCGCAGCTCCGCGCGGCGCTGGCATCGATCCCCCTGCAGGGGTGGACGCTGGAGGTAGCCAGGGTCAAAAAGGGGGCCCTTCGTGCCACCCAGGTGCGCATCAGGGCCACCGCGCCCCAGCCGGAACGGGATCTGGAGGACATCACGCCCCTGATCGAGGCCAGCGGGCTCGAGCCGGCGGTGAAGCGACGCGCCATCGCCCTCTTCCATGAGCTGGCCGAGGTGGAGGGCCTCCAGCACGACCAGCCGCCGGAGACGGTGCACTTCCATGAGGTGGGCGCGGTGGACTCCATCCTGGACATCGTCGGCGCCTGCGCCGGGCTGCACGCGCTACAGATCGAGCGCATCTACGTCTCGCCCATGAACGTCGGCGGCGGGATCGTCTCCACCCGAGACGGCATCTTGCCGGTCCCCGGGCCGGCAGCGCTGGAGCTGCTGCGGCGCAAGGGGGCCCCCATCTACGCCTCCGAGTACGGGCCGGAGTTCCTGACGCCCACAGGAGCGCTGGTGCTGGCCACGCTGGCCGACGGCTTTGGCCCGTTTCCGCCGATGCGCGTGGAGCAGGTCGGATATGGCGCGGGGCAGAAGGACTTCGCCATCCCCAACGTCCTGCGCGTCTCCATCGGGGAACTGCACGCTGGCTGGGATGCCGCGCGGTTGTGGCCGTTCGGCGCCGGTGTGCCATCCGGGCAGGCCGAGGACGTGGCGGTGCAGCTCGAGACGAACATTGACGACATGAACCCGGAATGGTACGGGTATGTGGCCGACCGGCTGATGCAGGATGGAGCGCTCGACGTCTCGCTGACCCCCGTGTTCATGAAAAAAGGGCGGCCGGGCGTCCTGCTCTCGGTGCTGGTCGAGCCCCATCGCCTCGAGAGCGCGCTGGCGACCATCTTCCGCGAGACGACGACGCTCGGAGTGCGGGTTAGCCCCGTGGTCCGGCGCAAGCTTGAGCGCCGGATCGAGCCGGTTGAGACCCCCTACGGCAGGATCCGGGTCAAGGTGGCCCTCCTGGGCGGCGCGGTGCGGAGCGTGGCGCCCGAGTACGATGACTGCCGGCGCGCGGCCGAGCAGCACGGCGTGGCCCTACGCCAGGTCTATGACGCGGCGATCGCAGCCGGCCATGCCCTGACCGCCGCCCCGCCGGCCTCCCCCGTCTCATAGCCCGGATCAGCCACGGCCGGCGAGGGATCCCCTCTCCCACAGGGAAAGGGCTAGGGGGAAGCCTCCACCTAGTGCACCATCAGGCCAGCGACCTGGCATGGCTTTCCCTGGGGCGCGGGCTGGCATTCCCGAAGAGGTTGCTTGCGACAGCACTAGAGCCCCGTCTCGCTGTGGGAGACGGTTAGGGTGGGGCCTTTGGTCACGAGGAATGCAAGTCAGGTCCTACGCGCTCACCCGTCCGGGTGGCTCCGGCGGCCGCCGGCGCTGCTGCCCGCGCCGAATGATCTTGACCATGTACTCCTCGGCGTTGACGTAGTACGGGTTGCGCTTGATGAAGCGGCCGACAATGGCCATCGGGTGCAGCTTGAGCAGCTCCACCACCAGCTCGCCGGGGAGCTCCGAATAGTTGTACTGCAGCAAGGCCACAATGGGGCGGCTCTGGAAGGTAAACACCGCGTCGGCGGCCGCTTCATACTTGAGGATCTGCTCAGGGGTGGCCACGCCGGCGCAGAGCCAGCTCATGTCGATGTCCAGACGCACCGTCTGCCAGCCTTCGTTCAGTGCGCGCGCGATTAGGGCCTGGTGGGTGGAGATCAGGTGGTACGGATCGAAGCGCCCGTTGGCCAGCAGCGGCTCCCGCTGATCGACCAGAATGAACTGGCGTCTGGCGATCGCGCCGTCGGCATCCACGTGGGCGGCGCGAAGGGCGCGCCGGACCTCCTCGATGCGCTGCGCGGGCGCGGCGAAGAAGCACTTGTCCCTGGCCCGCAAGCCATCGCGCAGAAAGGGGGCCGCGGTCTGGCTGATCTCGGTGGGCTGGTTATAGAACTGGCAGATATGAAGCCCGGGCCGGATACGCTCGCGCCTGCCGCCGACCTCAAGGTCAATCATGCCTTCACTCCGCGGCCCTGAGTATCCCGCATCACGCGTCGGTTTTGGGCGGCCGGCACACCAGGCCAGACGTGGGAGGACGCGGGCCACCACGGCGCCGGAGCAGCAGCGACGCCGCACGCGCCGAGCCTGGCAACCTGCCGCGCTGCACTATAACCACGATGCGGGGGGTTGTCAATGCTGGCATGCACGGCGCTGCATCCGGCACATGCCGCACCAGCGCGCCGACCGGCCCCCCGCGGCGCGTGGAGGCCGTCCTGAGTAGCGAGCAGCGAGTAGCGAGTGACGAGCCCTTGCCCGTGGTGCCTACCGGACGCGGGAAGAGCACAGGGAGAGCGCACGCAACGATGCTGCGTCCGGAACTCCTGGTTGCCAGCGCGAGATCGTGAGGGCGCCGGCGCGGGCGGAGGACGCGGTACTATTGCCGGAAACCACAGTCATCAGCTACGAAGGACTGGAAGCATGGAGACGGCCGGCACCAGGCTGGAGCTCAGCCGGCAGGCGCTACCCCCGCTCGAAGCCACCACCATCACGATCGATCGCAGCCGCGTCCATCGGGTGCGGGGAGGCGAGGTGCGGATCGTGCGGAGCGGAACGCTCCTGGCCGCGGGGCGCGATGTGCATGTCCAGCAAGCAGGCACACTGCTGCTCGCTGGCGCCAAGGTGCTGGTTGAGCAGGGGATCGCTCAATGGCTGGTGGGCGGGCTGGTCCAGGCCAGGCAGGTCTTTGCCTTCGCCGTGATCGCGGCCAAGGTGGAGGGGCAGGTACGCTGTCTCTTCGACACCAGGGGCGCTTTCGCCTTTGGCGTGGGACTGGCGGTGGCGTCCGCCTTGCTCAAGATGCTGGTGCGACGAAGCTGACCCCTGGGCAGACCGGAATTCAGCAGCGGGCCCCTCACCCTCTACCAGACGGAGAGAGAGCTCCTCGCTGGCCGTGGGCAATCCCGGACAGGAGGCGCGGGGCGGCATCTCGGTGAAGGCGGCACAGGTAACTGCCCCCTGCTCCTGTGGAGAGCCGGCCGACGCCGCCCGAGCTTCGGCGCGGGTCCGTCACTGTTCCCTCACCCGGAAGTGGCCAGCGGGAGGCGAGTGCGGCCGCTCGCTCCACAGCCACACCCGCCTCCCGCTGGATCGCTCCGCTGCCGCCTGGGATATGGCTCCCCCGCGACCTGCGCTGAGACCGAGCCCTCGGAGGCCAATCCGGCGCCAGCACGCTTCCTTGCTGGGACGCTCGAACCTCGAACTTTGAGCCTTGAACCTTGAACTCGGTTTAGATGTACGCCTCCTGGGTCTGGCGATCGAAGACGTGCATCTTGTGCATGTCCAGCACCATCTCGATCTCGTCGCCGACCTCGGCGCGCGTCCGCGGATCGACGCGGGCGATGAGCTGCTTCTCGCCAGCCAACAGGTAGAGGTAAATCTCCGCGCCGAGTGGCTCCGTCACGTCCACGCGCGCCCGGATGCGCGCGTTCTGCTCCACCTCCGGCGGCGCGTACTTCGGCTCATACATGTCCTCCGGCCGGATGCCGAAGAAGATCTCCTTGCCGAGCACCGGCACGAGCTTGCCAGCGTGCACCGCCGGCACGGGGACGCGGAAGCTACCCGCATTGACCCACATCTCGTCGGGCGTGCCCTCCAGCCGCGCGTCGACGAAGTTCATGGACGGGCTGCCGATGAAGCCGGCGACGAACATGTTCACCGGGTGGTCGTAGAGCACCTGCGGGGCGTCGATCTGCTGGAGCATGCCGTCGCGCAGCACGGCGATGCGGGTGCCCATGGTCATCGCCTCCACCTGGTCATGGGTGACGTAGATGACCGTGGTCTGGAGGCGCTGGTGGAGACGGATGAGCTCGGCCCGCATGTGGACGCGCAGCTTGGCGTCCAGATTGGAGAGCGGCTCGTCCATCAAGAAGACCTTCGGCTCGCGCACGATGGCGCGCCCCAGCGCCACTCGCTGGCGCTGCCCGCCGGAGAGCTGCTTCGGCTTCCGGTTCAGCAGGTCGGTCAGGTTCAGCAGCTCCGCCGCGTCATGCACGCGCCGGTCGATCTCCTTCTTGGGGGTACGGCGCAGCTTCAGGCCGAAGGCCAGGTTGTCGTAGACGCTCATGTGCGGATAAAGCGCGTACGACTGGAACACCATGGCGATGTCGCGGTCCTTGGGGGCCACGTCATTGACGAGGCGGTCACCGATGTAGATATTGCCCTCGGTGATCTCCTCCAGGCCGGCGATCATGCGCAGCGTGGTGGACTTGCCGCAGCCCGATGGGCCGACGAGCACCAGAAATTCCTTGTCCTTGATGTCGATGGTGAGGTCCTTGACCGCGGTCACCTCACCGAAACGCTTGGTGACGTGCTCGAGCGTAACGCTAGCCATCTCCCAATTGCTCCTGACTGCTTGGTGGCCTGCCCAGATGGATCGCCTGCGCGACGCGCACGTGGGGGCCCCTTCGACGTACCTTACCGTCCGGCAGGACCAGAACTGTTCGGCCAACGCCGCGCCCTGCCGGAGCCAGCGGACTTGCGGCTCCTCTTACTCTGGTTGCTCTAGCTGACACCTCCCCCCTGGTGGTAATGGCCTGTTGCTCACCATGGCTCATCACCGCACGCCCGACCTGGCCGGCCACGCCAGGCAGGGAAGCCAACACCCTCGCCGGCGGCCTCCAGGATAAGCAGGCGGCGCCGTGAGACGCAATGTATCGAGAGGCAGTATAGCAAGGGCAGCGCCCAGGCGCCAGGCACCCCTGGCCGAGGGGCGCGCCACCGTTCCGGCTGGCGCCAGGCCATGGCCATCGTACCCCGCTCCGACACCGAGAGGGGGGCAGCGGGGCCAGGCCGCACTGGCGGGCGGAGCGGGGAGTGGGTGAGGCGCAGCGTCGGTCGAAGGGGGTGAGGCCCACGCCCCCCGTGTGGTCTCTCCCCGCGTCCCCATGTGGCCGCGTCCCCGCGTCGGGGTGGGGTCAGGGGGGGTGAGGTCCCCAGCGCCGGCCGATCCGGAGGTGTTGCGCGTGCCCGCCGGCGGGCACTGTCCTAGCCGGCTCCAGAAGGGGCTGGGACTTTGCGCACGCAATCACAAACCCCCGGATGGGTTTGTGATTGCGAAAACTTTCACAATCTGCTATACTGGGATTGCGCACGCTCTCACAAAGTCCGGCCGCGGGGGTCGCGGTGGACGAGACGGCGCGGGTGGAGGATACAGCTTGGAGATCATCGCTGCGGTGGCGATCGGCCTCAACCCCTACGTGGGGACCTTCCTGCTGGCGGCCCTGGCCGCCTTTACTGACCACGTCCCCCTCGGCCCGCTCGGGGCCGCCCTGCCGGCATCCGTTCTGGCCCTGCTGGCCGTCGTCACTGGCCTGGCAGTGCCAATCGACTTCGTGCTCGGCAAGTTCGTCCGCTTTGCGCCCGCCGTCCGCCGCACCAGCCAGTTCGTGGCCCCCGCCGGGGGCGGCCTGCTGGCGGCCAGCCTGACCCAGTCCGAGCTGCCGCTGGCGCTCGTGGCCGGCGCGGGGGGCTTCCTCTCCTGGGCCATCGCCGCCATGCTCACCAGCGCCGCGGCCCGCGCCAGCCGCTCGGCGGCGTGGGTGGGGCTGGGCCACATCCCCGTCCTGATGGCCGCCGCCACGGCCGCCGCTTGCATCGTGCCCCTCGGGCTGGCCAAGACCGGCCTGGGCCTGGGCCTCGCCGGCGTCGCCGCGGCCATGCTGGCCTGGAGCACTGTCTCTGCCCTGCGGGCCGCGCCCCGCGCCCGCACCCTGCCGCAGGCAGGCGCGCGACTGGCCAGCCGCGCGATCCGCTAACCAGCCCCTGCGCCGGCTCCGAGGGCAGGATGCCCCAGGACCGCCCGCAGGATGGCCTCAGGACCTGAGTAGAGACCACAGGGAGTACGCACTTCATGGCAGCAAACGCCTGGGGACTGGCCCGTCCGGAGACTATTCCGGCGCCGCCCTGCGACAATACTCGCGTCAAGAAGGTCGTTTCGCCCGCGGCCCACAAGGGCATCGTCTGGCTCCACGCCTCCGCCATTGCGGTCTGGCTGCTGGTGGCGGTCACCCTTGGCGCCCTGCTGCTGGCCGGCAAGGCGGTACCGCCGGTGGTGGTCATGGCCGGGCTGGCCGCTGCCGCCGGCCATGGGCTGTTCCTGCTTACGCATCTCTTCCTGGCCGCCCGCGCCCGCCGGCGCCTGGCCGACCTGGCGGACGATCAGCCGCCGGCCAGCTAGCCCGGCCCTTTTAGGGCCAGGGACGAGTCCCGTCTCCTTGGGAGAGGGCTAGGGTCAGGGCTTCTTGGCAAGAGGCCCCTTTGGGAGGGTCGAGGATGGGGGCTCCGCCCGCGCACGATCCGGGAGTAGCCGTCAGGAAAGGGGGCCGGGTAGGGCCCAGAAGTACTGGGGCGCAAGCTGCACCAGATCATCGAGGGTGGGCGCCGCCACGAGGCGCATGGCGGGATGGGGCGGTGCAGGCAGGCGATCAGCCAGCACCCAGACCACTACGTCCTTGAGCAGGTCCGGCCGCCAGTTGGTGCCGGCCCGGTCTCTCGCGCTCCACTGGCCGTCGGAGAAGACCCACAGCCGCTTCTGCTCGTATGGCTGATGGCTCAGCCACTCGGCGGCCGCGGCCACGGCCGGACCGAAGGGCGTGCCGCCGTGGGGGTGGAGCTCTCGACCCAGGGCCAGCAGAGGTGCCCCATCAGCCGCCGGCTCCATCCGCTCCCACGCCGCCCCGAAGCTAAACGCCGTCACCCTCGCCCCCACGGCGGCGGCCGCGCTCTCCACCAGGATGGCCGATTCCCGCAGCAGCTCGGCGCGCAGGGTCATCGACGCCGAGCAGTCCAGGAGCAGGCAAAGGGCATGGGCCGGCTGGGGCTCGTGAACGAAGCGGATGAAGACGTTCTGGCGCCCCACAGCCGCGGCCGGCAGCCGGCTGCGATCCAGCCGGCCGTTACGCTGGAACCGGCGGGGGGCGCTGGCGTAATACCGGTCGCTGCTGGTCTCCAGGCGCTCGATCAATCGTTCAATGGCTGGCGCCAGGGCAGCCCGTAGCTGCCAGTAGGCGGCGCGGTCGCTGTCCGATGCGGTCACCACGTGCAGCGCGCCCAGGTGGCCGGCGCCGGCCCCGCTGAGCCCGACGCCACCATGCCCCGACCCCTCACGCCCCGGCTCGCCGGTGCGGGCCGGCTCACCAACGCGCTCAGGTAGCGCCGCTGCAGCGGGCACGCCCCACTTGCTCTGCCCGTCCAGGTCCTCCACCTCCGCCCGTGCGCGCGGCGTCTCCAGCGTCGCGGCATCGCCCCGCCCCCGCTTGCCCAGGCCCGCCGCTTCCAGGCCCAGCCCCAGGGAACCCAGGCCGCCGGCCGATGAGAGCGACCCGCCCGCGCGCGCGGCGGCGGTAATGGCGGCGATCTCGGCGCTGGCAGGCGAGCGGGTGAGGTCATCGAGGGCCCGCTGCAGGGCAGGAGCCTGCCGCCAGCGACCCCATAGCGGGTGCAGCCACGCCGGCCGCTGCCGGTGCGACGGCGGCAAGGCGTTCAGGTGCGCCAGGCGCGCCACGGCGTTGATTACCCCTGCGACGTGGGGGCCCACGTCGCGCGCCGCCAGGGGTACCCCGCAGCCGGCCGTGAGCAGGGCCTCCGCCGGTTCGGCCAACTGCGCGGGCAGCTTCACGCCCGCCTGGCCGTGGCTGGCCAGGTGGAGCAAGAAAGCGTCCCAGACGGCCAGCTTCGCGCCACTGTGGGGCACCGGCAGGCGCTCGGCCATCCCCGGCCGTTCCGCGACCTCCAGCTGGCGATGGATCCCGTCCGCCGCCGCGGCGGCGACCCAGAAGGCGGCATCTTTCAGGCGCTGCTGCCAGCCCCTTGTGTCCGGCGGCGGCGCCAGGCCAGGGATGGCTTGCCCCAGGGCTTGGCGGATCAGCGCCGGCGGGAGGGCCACGCGATCCCAGGGCGGCCAGGGCAGCCGGATCGGCTCGCCCGTACGTGCCCAGGCGTGCCAGAAGAGCGCCACCTCCCGCCAGCCGAACCGGTAATGCGCCAGCAGGTGCTCCAGCTCCAGCTCCGCCCCGGCGAACGCCTCCTGGATCGACAGGTGGGGCTCGGGGCGGGCCAGCTGGATCTCGTCGCTCCAGCCGGCCCCCGTGGCCAGCCCGAAGCGGACCTTCAGCGCCTGCCCCGTACGCCAGCGCGCGTAGGCGCCGAGTTCCGCCTCCCATGCCGCGTAGGGCCGGTGGCCGTGATCGCTCAGCGGGTCTGGGCGCCGCAGCCATGGCAGCCACTTCCAGGGCCAGCGTCCCTCAGCCGAGAGCCATTGCACACTCTCAGCATGACTCCTGCAGGGCGCGCGGTCAAGCGGCCACGACCGCTGAGCAGTTCCCTCTCCCAAAGGGAGAGGGTGAGGGCTCCACTCGCAAATAAACCAGGCTCGTAGCCCGCGCGGGGGCCTAGCCCGTGAGCATGCCCCGCGCCTGCGGGTAGTGGGCGGTGAGCACGCGTTCGATCTGGCGCAGGCTGCGCTGGCGCTCGCCCACGCCGGTCAGGGCCAGCGCGCCAAGCGTCCGCACGGCGGCCGGCAGGCCCGACGCCAGCCGATGGGCAACGAAGTTCAGGGCGAACCGCATGTCGGGGAAGAGGGCCAGCTCCTGCTGCTCATACAGGAGCCGCAGATCGGTGAAAAGCGCCACATCCCGCACCAGGTCGCCGGGCGGGCGCGCCAGCGCCGGATCGGCCGCGGCCAAGCGCGAGGCCAGGATCTTGGCCTCGTCGCCCTGGCTGGGCTGCGGGAACTCGACGGCCCCCAGGCGGGACAGCAGGGCCGGCTCCGGCATGCGCCCCTGAAAGGGGTTCCACGTCACCGCGACAAAGGTGCCGGGGTGGAGGCGCATGGCCTGGGGCGGCCCTTCCAGGCTGGGGATCACCACGCGGCGCTCGGCCACCAGGTCGTGGAGCAGGGTCTGCATCGTCGGCTCCACCGCCTGAATTTCGTTCAGGACGAGCAAGGCGCCCCGCTGCGCCCACCAGGTCAGCTTCCCCACACGCTCCACCGTGGTCCCCGCCAGCAAGGCCGTGCCCCCAACCAGCTCCACCAGGTCCAGCCCGGCGGAGAGATCGACGGCGAACAGGGGGACGCGCAGCGCCGCCGCCACCTCGCGCAGTAAGGCGTTCTTTCCGGTGCCTGGGGCACCGTAGACACCGATACAGCCGAACCCCAGGCGCCAGCGCAGGCCGACGTGCTCGGCCATGATCAGCTGCGCCTGCCCCGCAACGTAGGCCGGATCGGGGTCGGGGATCGCCGCCTCCCAGACGGCGCGCTCCTGCTCGTCGGTCGTCTCCCACCGCGGGGGCCGCCACTTGCCGGCGCCGAGCGCATCCGCGATCGACTGCAGGGCCGTGACCATGCTGCAGTCATTGTAGATGCTGCGGCGTAGACGCTGTGGCGTTGCCGGCAGGGCCTCAGTACGGGCGCTTGAGCGACTTGCGCAGGATGTCCAGGTTCTCCAGCGCCAGTCCCGTTCCCAGGGCGACGCAGTCCAGCGGACGCTCGGCCACGTGGCACGGGATGCCGGTGACGTTGGTCAGCAGGCGATCCAGGTTGCGCAGCAGCGACGTCCCGCCGGTCATCACCATCCCTTTGTCGATGATGTCCGAGGCCAGCTCCGGCGGGGTCTGCTCCAGCACGTGCTTGACCGCCCCCACGATCTGCTCCAACGGCTCGGCAATGGCCTCCGTGATCTCGTCGGACGTTACCGTCACCGTCTTGGGCAGTCCCGCCACCTGGTCGCGCCCGCGCACGTCCACCCGCAACGGCGTCTCCAGAGGTAGTGCGCTCCCCACCTCGATCTTGACCTCCTCGGCCATGTGATCGCCGATGATCAGGTTGTACTTCCGCTTGATGTAGGCGGCGATAGCGTCGTCGATCCGGTTGCCCCCCACCCGTTCGGATCGCCAGACGACGATCCCGTTCAGCGAGATCACGGCCACCTCGGTCGTCCCACCCCCGATGTTGACGATCATGTTGCCGCTGGGGTAGGAGATCGGCACATTGGCGCCGATGGCCGCCGCCAGGGGCTCATCGATCAGGTAGACCTCCCGCGCCCCTGCCTGCAGGGCGGCGTCGGTCACCGCACGGCGCTCGACGCTGGTCACGCCGCAGGGCACGGAGACCATCACCTCTGGCTTCCAGAGGGGCAAGCGGCCGCACACCTTGTGGATGAAGTAGCGCAGCATGGCCTCGGTGACCACGTAGTCGGCGATCACCCCGTTCCGCATCGGCCGGATCACCTGGATGCTCCCCGGGGTCCGCCCCAGCATCTGGCTGGCCTCGTCGCCCACCGCCTCGATGCGATTATCGGCCGTGGAGATGGCGACGACGGAGGGCTCGTTGATGACGATCCCCTTGCCCCGAACGAATACCAGCACGTTCGCCGTGCCGAGGTCAATTCCGATCTGGCGCGAGAATGGCACGGACGAATTCTACCGGAGTCCGCGCCGCGCGCCAGGGCGCTCAGGCGGATGGGTGCAGCCCGCTCTTCCGGCCGCGCGCGTCTGAGCTCCCTTTCCCTGTGGGAGACGGTCAGGGTGAGGGCTCCTCGGGGAAGGTCCCTTCTCCCGTCTGGAGAGGGTGAGGGCTCCTCGGGGAAGGTCCCTTCTCCCGTTTGGAGAGAGTGAGGGCTCCGCTGCCGAAGCATCGGGGCGCCGCCAAGGGCAGCCAGCCTGCCTTGCTGCCATCCCGCTGAGCGCGCGAAGGCAGAGCCGTCAGGATGGCACGGGAGTCAGCTCGGCGCCGAGGAAGCGGAAGCGCCCGACCATGTCCTCGTAGCCGCGCTCGGCGTGGTGGAAGTCCTCGATCAGTGTCTTTCCGGAGGCCACCAGGCCGGCGATGATCAAGGCAATGCCGGAACGCAGGTCGAGGGCCCGCACCCGCGCGCCCCGCAGGGCCGTCGGGCCATGGACGTAGGCCTTGGTGGCGTAGGCCGACGACCCGTTCAAGCCATTGGTCTCGATATGGGCGCCGAGCAGCCGGAGCTGGTCCACGTAGCGGAAGCGGTCCTCGAAGACGCGCTCGTGAATGATGCTGGTCCCCTCCGCCTGGGTCAGCAGGGCGCACAACGGCGTCTGCAGGTCGGTCGGAAAGCCCGGATAGTGGATGGCCTGGATCTCGATAGCGCGCAGGGGCCGTGAGCGGCGCACCAGCATGGCGTCGTCACGCAGATAGACTTCTGCCCCGCACTCATTGAGCTTGTAGATGACGGATTCGAGGTGCTCTGGGACGACCCGCCGGATGACGACGTCGCCGCCGGTGGCCGCCGCCGCGATGGCGAAGCTGCCCGCCTCGATCCGGTCTGGCATCACCCAGGTGCGCGCCCCGTGCAGGGCCGGCACGCCGACGATCTCGATCTTGGGCGTCCCCGCGCCACGGATCATCGCCCCCATGCGCGTGAGGTGCTCTGCCAGCCCCACCACCTCCGGCTCGCAGCAGGCGTTCATGATCACCGTCGTGCCGTTGGCCAGGCAGGCGGCCATCATCAGGTTCTCGGTGCCGGTGTGGCTGGGGTAGTCCAGGTAGATGCGCGCCCCCCGCAGGCCGGTGGTCTGGATCAGGTACGACCCATTCTCATGGAGCACCTCGGCGCCCATCAGTTCGAAGCCGCGAATGTGGACGTCGACCTTGCGCTCCCCGATGTTGCAGCCGCCGGGCTTCGGCGCATGGGCCAGCCCCTGCCGGCAGAGTAGCGGCCCAACGAGGACGAAGGATGTTCGCTCCTTGGAGGCCAGGCCGGCGGGGAGGACGTGGCTGGTCAGCCGTTCGGCGACGATCGTCATCCGGTGGGCCGCCTCGTCGAACTCGACGATGGCGCCCAGCGACCGCAGGAGCGCGGCTTGGGTCCGCACGGCATCGATGTTGGGGATGTTCTCCAGGACGACCGGCTCGCGCGTCAGCAGGGCCGAGGCCATCATCTTGGTGGCCGCGTTTTTCGCCCCGTTGGCCGTGATCTCGCCCACGAGGCGGGCGCCCCCGGTCACCAGCACGCGGTGGGCCGCTCGCTCGGTCTCGCCGGGGCTCGCTTCCAAAATCATGGCATCCATGGGTGTCACTCGAGTGGCCGCAGCCGTCGGCAGCGGGGGCACGGCAGCCTGAGCGGGCGCAGCGGGCGCGCCAGGTAGACGGGGCGTGTCGGGCATGGGGGATATCGCCGGCCTCTTGCAAGCCCTAACGCAAGTTCTGGGCCAGGGCCTCGGCGCCCGCGCGGCAGCATGCAGTCATCCTCGCCTGGAGGGATTGTACGCTACAGCGGGACGGCATGCTGGAGCCGCACCGCGCGGGGATGCAACCAGCTCTTCCAGACGAGCACCGTTGCGTCCCCTCTCCCTGAGGCAGAGGGTGAGGGCTCCGCAATCGGGGAAATCCGGATGCGCCTGCGGCGCCGGCAGAAGCAGCCCCGCTACGGCAGCCCCGTAGGATTGCCGGTCTCGCTCGCCCCCGCCGGACCCGGCCTCGCGCGGGGCCAGCGCCGGCGCACGCGCTCCACGGCCCGCAGGCGCGCCAG
>DAOTTI010000142.1:0-8404 GCA_034437795.1 Chloroflexota bacterium
AGCGGTGGTACACCTTCACCTCGTGCGGCCGGCGCAGCCGCGCGACCGCTCGCTCGTGGAGGGCGACGATCGGATCGCAGATGGCGGTGATCCGGTAGCCCGCCATCTGCTGGAGCAGCGAAAGCCACGTGCCGGTCCCACGGCTGCCCAGCCCCACCACCGCCATTCTGATCTCGTCCATCTCGTCCCCTTCTGTCCCCCTGTCGCCTCCTCTGCCCCTATGCCGTGCGCCTCGGCTCACGCCTGATCCGCTCAAACGCGTTGCAAGGGATGACGTGCAGCGGGCCGTGCAGACGTTCGACGTCGTCCAGGAGCAGGTTGAGGCCGAGGTTGTCGGCGGCCGCGTGGGGCAGGCGCACGATGGCTATCGCGGCCTCCTGCGCGGCGCGGGCGTGCGCTGGCGTGCAGCCGATCTGCACTACGGTGTTCACGCCCGCTTTGCCCAGGAGGGGGTAGGCATCGGGGGGCAGGATGCGGCCGCCGCCGAACTTGAACATGATGCGTCCGGCGGGCCAGTGCTCGTCACCGCTCATGACCCGCGGCCCCGCGCCGGCGGCGCGGGCGGCGCCCTGGACCTCGGGGAGGGCGTAGAGGGCGCGGGCGACGTCGCCTGCCGTCTGGGGGGCGGCCGCGTCGAGGACGGGCCGGATGCCCTCACTGATGTAGTAGTCGGCGGGGGTGTGGATACAGATAAGCGGGAAGCCCAGCAGCCGCGCCGTGTCCGGCCCGATCCGGTTGAAGTCCTCCAGGTTGAGCCAATCGTTGTGGATGTAGGCGTTGATGCAGCGCTCCGCTTCGTCGCGAGGTACGCCCTCGTGGACGAGATAGTCGATGTTGACGGACATAATGTCCTGGCGCAGGGAGGCGGCGACGCCGGTCCCAGTCGTGTGATGCGCGATCACCGCGTCCACGGGGGTCCCGGTGGCGCGCAGCCGGTCCGCCAGCAGTAGCTCAGGGATGCCGATGTCGATGCCGAGCAGGACGGTATTGAGCTCCACCTCCTGCGGTGGCCGGGGGCTGTACGCGATGCGCACGTCGCCGAAGGGGTTCCGCAGGCGCTCCTGATCGAAGTACGGTCGCTCCCAGTCGGGCAGGGCCTCGTACTCGCGCCAGCGCGCCTCCAGGACCTGCTCGAGGGCGGCCGCGCCGCGGATGTCGAGGGCCATCCCCAGCCAGATGGAGGTCTCATAGAGCTGGCGCAGGTTCATCGGCCGCCGTCTCCACACACCGAGGTCCTAACCAGAGACGAAGGATGAAAGGGCGGAGGACCAAGGACGGAAGCGCTCCCCGTTCGTCCTTCGTCTAAGGCCGCCCCGTAGAACTGGTTCAGGTCCACCTTGTCGCGGCGCAGGTACCCGGCGCTTTCCCGCGCGAGGCGCCTTGGCACTGGCACCATGCTAGCGGAAAGAGGCGCCTTCGTCAAGAAACATGACCGAAGATGGGCCCAATTGTGCTCAATTGCACAATAATGCTTGACAAAGTGCGCGCTAGCGGCTATGCTGCGAGGGAGGTAAGCGAGTCACCGCACCCCTTTCGCGCTCCGCCGGCACGGCGGCAGCGGGTGCAGGGCGGCAACGCGCCCGCGTGGAGGCAGATCCATGAGCGTGCTGATCCTCGTGCGGCCTGGCCAGCCGGCGAACACCTTCGGCCGGTACATCGCCGAGATCCTCAAGGCCGACGGCTTTGCCGATCTCGAGATCGCCGCCATTGACGCCCGCGGCACGCTCGACCGCCTGGACGCCTACGACGCGGTGATCGTCACGCGGCTGCTGGCCGCCAGAGCGCACGCTGAGGCCCTGGTGGAGTACGCGCGGCGGGGCGGGCGGCTGATCGTCATCCGGCCCTCGCTCCTCCTCGCCACGCGCCTTGGTCTTGTGCCGGCAGACACCATGCTCTGTCCGGCCTATGTGCGTCCCGGCAGGTGCGGCAGGGACGACCCGATCAGCGCCGGCGTGCCGCACGAGCCGATCCAGACCCACGTGGCCGCGGATACGTACGAGGTCTCCAGGCTGCCTGAGGGGGCCACCGAGGTGGCTCGCCTCTATGGCGATGCCCGCACTCCCACGTCCTTCCCCGCCATCCTCCACGTTCCGTTTGGCGCCGGCCAGGTGGTGGTGTTCACGTATGACCTGGCCCAGGCCGTGGCCTTCATCCGCCAGGGCGACCCGCGCCGCGCCGGCGGCCGCGGCCTGGGCTCGGGCCACCAGTACCGGCCCGAAGACCTCCTGATCGGGCACGCCGACCCGCTGTGCTGGCATCTGCCCCAGGCGGACATTCACGGCGTGCTGCTCGGCAACGCCATCAATCAGGTGGCCCGCCGGCCTCAGCCCCGCTGGTGGTACTACCCTACGCCCGACCTCAGGAGCATCGTGGTCCTCGATTCGGACGATGACTGGTCCAGGCCGGAGCACTTCGATGCCCTCATCGAAAGCGTCGAGCGCCACAGGGGGCACGTCACCATCTACCTGATGCTGGGCCCTACGCGGTACACCATCGCCACGCCGGAGAAGGTCGCGGCCTGGCGGGCGCGGGGGCACTCGCTCGGCATCCACCACAACCCGTACGACGAGTCGTTCCAGGGCGAGGAGCAGGAAGAGGTGCTCGACGCGGTGGTGCGGCGCGACGTTGCCTACTTCCGCGAGCGATATGGGGGCGCGCCGCTGACCAACCGTAACCACTGCCTCGCCTGGAAGGGGTACGTCGACCTGCCCCGACTCTACGCCGAGCTGGGCGTCGCCATGGACTTCAACGTGGTCAGCCTGCGCAGCTCGTGGCTGCGCTACCTGAACGGCTCAGGCCGGCCGATGCGCTTCGTGGACCTCGACGGGACGGTGATCAATTGCTTCCAGCAGGCGACGCAGGCCTATGACGACGCCTCGGTGAAGCAGAAGCTCTCGTCGGACCCGCAGGGCGAGGCGGCCGCCACGCGCCGGCTGATGGAGGAGAAGCTGACCAGGGACTTCAGCCCGCTCTCCATGCTCTCGCACCCCGTCTCGTTCTACACCTACAGCAGCGAGTATATGAACCGCGTCTGGGACGCGGCGAACGAGCTCGGCGTGCCGATCTGGAGCGCCTTTGAGTGGGCGGCGTTTACCCTTGCCCGCGACCGCGCGCGTATCCTGGAGGCGCGCTGGGAGGGCGCGTCGTTCTCGTGCCGCGTGCAGGGGACCTCGCCTCAGGGGAGCCTGACGCTGATGATCCCCGCGGATGGCCGGCCAATCGCCGAGGCGCGGGTCGACGGCGAGCCGGTCACGGTGAAGCAGCAGGCGGCCTTCGGCTGGACCTACCACCTGCTCCCTGTGGCGCTGGGCGCGGCGCAGGAGAGCGCCCGCGCCGTCACGCTGAGCTTCACGTGCTCCGCCTAACGGCGCCAGAACGGCGGGACCACGGCGGCGAGCTGGCCGCAGGGTGTGCGCCGGCAAAGGTCTGTAGAGAAGGTCTGGCTAGAGAGTAGGAGCAGGCAGTGGCCAGGAAGGTCTTTGACGAGACGGATCTGGCGGCGATCCGGCGGGTCTTTGAGACGGGCAACCTCAGCTACCTGGGTGGGATCGCGGCCCTCGAGCTGGAAGGGAAGGTCCGCCAGCGCCTGGGCTGCCGGTACGCGGTGGCGATCCACTCGGCGATGGCGGGGCTACAGATGGGGCTGATGGCCATCGGCGTCGGCGAGGGGGACGAGGTGATCTGCGACCCTATCGTGCCCTTCGGCGCCAAGGCGGTGCTCTATCAGCATGCGCGCCCGGTGTTTGCCGACATCGACCCCGCGACGCACAACGTCTCACCCGCCTCCATCCGCGAGCGGATCACGGAGCGGACGAAGGCAATCGTCGTCACGCACCTGTGGGGGCTGCCAGCGCCGATGGACGAGATCATGGCCATCGCCCGCGAGCACAAGCTGGGGGTGGTGGAGGACTGCGCCCACGCGCTCTTCGCAACCCTGGACGGGAAGGAAGCGGGCACGTTCGGCACGGCGGGGGTATTCAGCTTCCAGCAGTCGAAGCATCTCAGCACCGGCGATGGGGGGCTGATCGTCACGAACGACCCCTACGTATGGGAGCAGTGCAACAACATGCTGCGCTTCGGCGTCATTCCGCCGCGCCTGTCGTGGAACTTCCGGATGAACGAGGTGACAGCGGCGGTGGCGAGCGTGCAGTGGGACCGCGCTGGCGCCTACGTCGGGGAAGACCGGCGCTCCGGCCGCCTGTACACGGAGGTGGTGGCGGGCTATCCAGCCCTTTCCCACCCGGCGGGCGATGCGCGGCGCACGCATTCGTATCACATCTGGGCGGCGACCTATCGCGGGGACGAGACGCTGGGGGTGGAGCAGCAGCGCTTCCAGGAGATCTGCAAGGAAGAGGGGGTGCAGGCGGGGTTCGGCTACATCAAGGTGCCGCCCTATCTGCACACCATGTTCTCACTGGGGAACGGCTTCGGGAACGCGGTGTGGAAGGACGCGCCCTGTCCATACCGGCGGGGCTACTGCCCTGAAGCGGAGGACGTGCTGCCGCGGCTGATGATGATCACCGTCAGCACGCAGCCCTACGAGTTCCACCAGCGCAATGCCGAAGCGCTCGGCCGCGCGCTGGCGCGCCTGGAGCGCTAAGCACGGCTGTCCAACGTTCCGCGACACCATAAGAAAGGAGTGCGAGCGCAATGAGCGCCATGACACGGGATCGCGATCGGATCACGCGGCGGCGCCTGGTGGCGGGCGCCGCACCGGCCGTGGGCGCCCTGGCCGCGGCCTGTACTCGCGGCGCCACGTCGGCCCCATCGAACGAGTTCGAGGGCCCCAGAGAGATCACCTGGATGGGATACCAGAGTGACCCCCTTCGCCAGGGCCTGTTCGACGAATCGTTCAAGGCGGCGGGGAAAGCGAACGGGATCAACGTTACCGTGGTGTGGGAGGGCAGCGACTACTGGACCAAGCGCCAGGCGGAGTTCGCCAGCGGTACGACCAGCGCCGACATCATGGTCCTGAACGTCGACTGGGTCATCCCCGCCGGCCTGAACGGCATGTTCGTCGACCACAACGAGTACCTGCGGCGGGACAAGGTGGACACCAAGCAGTACTACAAGGCCGCGCTGGAGATGTGGGCCTGGAAGGGAAAGCAGTGGGCCATCCCGCTGCAGGCCGGCGGCGAGATGGTGTTCTACAACAAGAAGCTGTTCGACGAGCGGGGCGTCAGGTATCCGCACAAGAACTGGACATACGACGAATTCCTGCAGATGTGCCAGAAGTTGAACGATCCCGCCAACAACCGGTTCGCCGTCGACGTGCAGCAGAACGGGCTGCACTACATGATGGGGACCTTCGTGCTCAACTTCGGCGGCAAGCTGCTCAACGAGGCGAAGGACAAGGCCCTCTACGGAGATGACCCCTACTCGATCGAGGGGGCCAGCCTCGACGTCGATCTGCACGTCAAGTACCGCTACACGCCGACCCCCGAGGCGCGGGAGAGCGTCCGGCCGGTGCCGGCGTTCGACGCGGGGATCGTGGCGATGGAGATTAACGGGTCCTTCCGGCATACGCCAGCGCGGACGGCCATTGGCGCCCAGAACTTGGACTTTGCGCCCCCGCCGAAGGGGCCTCGGGGGCACCAGACGGCCACCGTCGGAGGCAACGGCTGGGCGATCGCGGCCCTCTCCAAGGCCAGGGAGGCGGCCTGGCGCTGCCTGAAGTGGATGCACACCAAGGACGGGATGCTGATGGAGGCGCACCTGAAAGCGGTCTCGTGGCCACCGGTGGTCTGGGCGGCGAGCTCGCCGCAGTGGCTGGAGATCTTCAAGGGCACGCACATCGACGACGTGTCCAAGGTATGGGAGACGGGTGGCCACGACCTGATGGTGCTACCGGAAGGGTCGAAGGCATGGTCCACGGCAAACACACCACTGAACGCGGCGCTGCGGGGCGAGGTCAGCACGCGGGCGGCAATGCAGGAGTCGGCCCGCCAGCTGAACGAACTCTTCGCCCAGCGCCCGGCCGCATGGAGGTAGGCGTGGGATGAAAGACGAAGGACGAGAGACGGAAAGACGCATGGAGGGCGTTTCGGTCCATCATCGTTCGTCTTTCGTCAGGGCCCCGGCGCGTGGAGACGGCCGTCGATGAACCTGCGTGAACTGTATGAGACCTCGGTCCGGCTGGGGATGGCCCTCGACATCCGGGGCGAGGCCGCGCTGCGCGCGCAGCTGGCGCGCCGGCGCCAGGAGTACGAGGTGCTCCCCGATTGGCAGAAGCTCTTCTATGACCACGAGCGGTTCCGTAACCCCTTCGGCGACACGCGCATTGTGAACGGGCCCGAGGACGTGGAGCTGAGCGCGATCATGCTCGGCATCGACATTCGGGTAGCGGAGCTGCTCCTGGCCGACCGGCTGCGCAGCGCCGGGACGCGCGTCGACGCCGTGATCGCCCACCACGCCTCGGGCATGGGCGTCCCGCCGTCGCTGGAATGGGACACCATGGCGGTCCTGGTGGACATGCTCGTGGCGGAGGGCGTGCCCCGCGCGGACGCGGAGGCATCCATCCATCCCTACATCGAGGACAAGCTACGCTCCCTGGAGGACTTCCACCGTACTGGGCCGGACACGGCCAGGCTGCTGGGCCTGCCCCTGGCGTGCATCCATACGCCAGCAGACTACCACATCACGGTGGGCGTCCGCGCGGCGGTGGAGGCGGCCCGCCCGCGCACGGTGGGCGACGTGGCCGGCGCCCTGCTCTCCATTCCCGAGGTGCAGTCCGCGGCGCGCCTTGGCGTCCAGCCGCGGATCATGAGCGGTGAGGCCTCCTGGCCGGCGGGGCGCATCCTGTACAAGTTCGGCGGTGGCTATATCCTACCCCCATCAGCCTACCCGCTGCTGGGCCAGGCCAGCGTCAATACCGTCATCCAGATCGGCTGTACCGCGGCGCATGCCCAGGCGGCGCAGGAATCAGGCGTGGCCATCATCCGCGTCCCGCACGCCGCCTGCGACAACATTGGGATCAACCTGCTGCTGGACGCGGTGGAGCGTGAGCTCGGCCCGCTGGTGGTCATCCCCTGCGGCGCCTTCGAGCGCATCTCCCGCCTCGGCGGGAGGACGCCTCCGCCAATATCGCCAGGCGCATGAGCGAAGGCGCTCCTGCTCAGATTGGGAAGGAATATCGGTGAACACGCGCGCGAGCCAGACCCAGAATGGCTACCCTGGCTTCAGCGCGCCGGCGGCGCTGTCGCGCGATCCGCGGGTACACCTGCTCGGGCTCTTGCGCCGCTTCGGCACCCTTACCCGCGCCGGCCTAGCCGAGCACCTGGGGGTCAGCGCTGCCATGGTCAGCGAGTGGATCGCCGATCTGGCGCACGCGGGGCTCGTTGAAGATGCCGGCAAGGGGCAGTCACGGGGCGGCCGGCCTCCCCAGCGGATCGCTCTGGCCGGCGACGCGGCCCACGCCGTTGGGCTCGACTTCAGCGGCTGGCCGGTGCGGGCCGTCATCCGCGATCTGGCGGGTCGCGTGCGCTTCGAGGCCGCCCTTGACGCGGGGTCCGTGGCCGCCAGCCCCACTCCAGGCGCGCCCTTCGCGCCGCCGGCGGATGGCGAAGGAGCGCTTCCACCGACGGCGCCGGCCGACATCGTGCGGGTCGCCCGGCTGGTGATCCAGCGCTCTGGTCTCGCTGCCGGCCAGGTCCGCGCTGCCGGCGTGGCGCTGGCCGGGTTTGTGGACACCCGCCGCGGGCTCCACCGCCCTGAGCCGGTGCCGGGCGCCCCATCGATCCCGCTGGCGGCAGCGGTGGCGGCACAGCTGGGGATCCCCGTGCTCATTGAGGACATGGCCCGAGCGGCCGCGCTGGCCGAGGCGCGTGACGGCGCCGCTGCGGGGATCGCCGACCTCCTGTTCCTCTCACTGGGCGACCGTGTGGGTGCGGCGCTCATCCTGGATGGCAACCTCTATCGTGGCCCGTGGGGCATCGTCGGGGAGCTGGGCCACATTGTGGTGCGCGAGGGCGGCCCGCGTTGCACCTGCGGTAACCTGGGCTGCGTGCAGGCCTTGGCCTCTCGCCCCGCCATCCTGCGCCAGGTGCGTGACGCGCTGGCGGCCGGCGTCGTGTCGACGATTGGCTCGGCGGCAGCCGGCCCGGCGCTGGAGATCGATGCGGTGGTGGCGGCCGCGGCGCAGGGCGACCGGCTGGCGGCGTCGGTCCTCCGGCAGGCGGGGCAGGACGTGGGTCGCGCCCTGGCCGCCGGGGCCAATCTGCTCGGGCCCACGATGGTGGTGCTGGGGGGCTACGCGCCCAGCCTGGGAGACATCTTCGTCGGCGAGGTGCGGCGCGTGCTGGAGACCCACGTCGTGCCGCCCATCTGGGAGCGGATGAGCGTCGGGGTCGGCGTGCTCGGGGTGAATGCGGCCGCACTGGGGGCGGCCTGGGGCGCCCTCGACCTC
>DAOTTI010000143.1:0-5243 GCA_034437795.1 Chloroflexota bacterium
CCCACTGTCTGGCCCTTGCCCACGCCCTGCCCCGCCACCACGGAGATGGCGGAGAGATGGTTGTAGGTGGTGCTGTAGCCGTTGCCGTGGCTGACCACCACACGGTAGCCGTAGCCCGTGCTGTCCCAGCCGGCAAAGGTGACCGTCCCGCCGTCGGCCGCCCCGATGGGGGTGCCCAGGGGAGCCGCGATGTCGATGCCCGGGTGGTAATAGGTGAAATAGGTCGTAATCACGCCCCGCGTGGGCCAGGCCAGCCGGCCCGTCGGCACCGGTAATGAAGGCGGCGGGGCGGGCACCCGCACGGGAGGGGCCGGGGCGGCGGGTCGCGACAGCACCGGCGGCGGAGCCGGCCGCGCCGGGGCGGGCGGCGGAGGCGGCGGGGGCGCCACCTTCGGAATGATGGGCAGCGTGCCACCGGGGACGATCAGCGCTTTGTCCGGCGTGAGGGCCTCGCCCGGCAGCAGGCCGTTGAAGTCCACGATTACCGCCGGATCGACGTTATAGCGCCGCGCGATGGTGTCCAGCGTGTCCCCTTCGCGCACGGTGTGGACTACACCCTGGACAGGTGGGATGCGTAACTGCTGGCCGGCCTGGATGATAACCACGTCGTCGTCGTCTAACCCATTCGACCAGAGCACGCTGTACATGCCGACGTTGAACCTGGCGCCGATGTCCCAGATGGTGTCGCCCGGCTGCACCGTGTAGGTCACGATCTCCGCTCGCGGCTTGCCGGACGGTTTGGTGGTCAGCGACGCCGGGCGGACGAGCGAATCGTGGGTTCGGACCTCGGCGGCGCGCGGCCCCAGCACCAGGCGGGCGTAGGCGGAGAGGTGGCCCTGCTCCACCCCCACCGGCGCCATCAGCCCTTCGTCCGGGCGGGCAAAGCCACCCGCCACCAGCGTGGCGGCGATGAGCAGCGCCAGCACCGCATGGGGCGCCAGGCGCGGCGCGGCGGCGGCCAGCCCACTCGCATCGACGGTTATCAGGGCCCGACACCAGGCGACGGCCGCGACGTAGTGGGGCCATGGCAGGGCCGGCGGCCGCGCGGCGGCGTGAACGGCGAGCGCCAGGACCCTGCCCAGCCTGTCCCCGCGCCGGCCACGTGCCCGTGCGGTCGGGGGCGCTATCGCGATGGCCGTGGTTGCCCACAGCGGGGGTCCGTTCTGGCCGGCCCGCGCGCGGGCCGGATTCGCGCCGGTTGTAGCTCCCTGCAGGCTGCCGGCCCGGCCGTCTGCCTGGCCATCCGCAGCTACCGGGGCGCGGAGGACGGCAACTCCCAACACGCGCTCCTCGAATCGAGAGTTCGGGGCGGCCCGGCAGGCGGACGGCGGTTACGGGCCGGTGACGGCCTGTCACGCTCCGTTCGCCTGTCAGGACCGGCAGAACATAACACGGCAGACACGCCTCTGTCTAGCCCCCGGCCGGCGCCGGCACGACCTCAATCTGGCCGAGGGGCACGCGGTCGCTGGCGAAAGCGCCCTCGAGCACGACCGGCTGGCGCTGCATCGTGCGTAGCTCGTACATCCCCGTCCAGAGCTCGTACCTCCCAGGTGGCGTATCGGGGCGGAGCACCAGGTCAAACACGTCGCCGATCACCTCGCCGCGGCGCCACCCGCTGGTCGGGCGGCGCCCGCCGGCGGGCTGGCCATCCTTCTGCCCCCAGATGCGACCGTCCGGCTCCGCGATGTGATTAAAGACGGTGAAGTCCCGCGCCGGGCGCCCAATCGCTTCCCAGAAGAGAGTGAGGCGGATGGTCCCGCCGGGGCGCGCCACCCCGCTGGACAGGCGGTAGCCCCGCAGCAGGACGTCGTTGCCGATGCGGGCGGGCGGGCTCAGCCACTGCACGCCGCGGGGCGGCGTGACGTTGAGCCGGTAGAGCTTGAACCGGCTGTGGTTGCCTGGCTTGGGCAGGTCCAGGATCAGTGATGCCCCGGGATTGAGGCTCAGGAACCGGCGCTCCTGCTCGCCCCCGGGGGCGTCGGTGAGCACGTAGTAGACCTCGGTGCCCTGCGCCACCAGCACGTAGGTCTTGTCCGGCTCTCGCTCGAGGTAGTGCTCCACCGCGAGCGTCTCCGGCACGGTCGCCAGGTGGATGTTGGGCCAGGCCAGTAGGTAGGCAGAGACTCCGTCGCGGGGCATGCCGGTGGCGGCGCGGGTGACGACGACCAGGGGCCGGCTCCGGGCCAGGTCGCGCAGGTAGTCCACGATCTCGCGCAGGCCGTACCCCGCGTAGTTGCTCTCGACGTACTGGAAGCGGTCGGTAATGTAGCGCCGGTCGTTCATCCAGGGGGCGGCCGCCGGATCAGTGGCGAGCGCCGCCGCGAAGCTCAGCCCGGGCAGCACGGTCGCCAGGCCCAGCATGGCGGCCGCCCCGCGCCGCCAAGGCGCAGGTGGGGCCCAGAGCAGGCGCAGTGGCGCGACCGGGCCCCGCAAGGGGTCGGCCCGGCGGTCGCAGGCGCGGCCGCACAGCCGCCCTGCGCCGGCCACGGTGGCGAGGGCCTGCGCCGCGGGGATCAGGGCACTGATCAGGCAGAACACGACGTAACGGGAGTAGATCAGCTTGGCCGTCAGTACGAACGCCAGGAGCGGGGCCAGCGTCCACACCGCCAGCAGGCGCCCGGCGCGCCCGCCCCGCCACATCCCGCCGGCCAGCCCGGCCGCGGCCAGCAGGGCCAGGGGCCAGCCGAGATAGGTGATGGCGACCTCGACGATGAAGATGGAGTTGCTCCACCAGAGCGCGAGCGGCAGCTGGAGCAGCTCGGCGGCGGTCAAGGAGTAGCGCTGGAAGTTGCCATCCTGGATGTTGCCCACGAGCGGGCTGAGGAACAGGACCGAGTAGATGGCGGCCGCGAGGAAGAACGCCTGCGCCAAGAGCCACCAGCGCCGCAGGGCGTCCGGCCGCCAGAGGCCGACCACCACCGGCACCAGCGCCACGAAAAACAGTGCCGACGACTTGGTCAGCAGGGCCAGCCCCATGGCCAGGCCGAGGAGGGCGGTGCGCAGGGGCCCGGGGCGCTCGCTCCAGGCCAGCGCCGCCCAGAGCACGCCCAGGGCGGTGGCCGTCACCAGGCTGTCGTAGAGCGCCATGCGATCGTGGATCACGGCGATAGGGGCGACGACGTAGAGCGCAGCCGCCAGCCAGGCCGCGGCCGGGCCGGCGAGGTGTCGCGCCAGGACGGCCAGCAGCGCCAGGTTGACTAGCCCCGTAGAGACGGACACCAGCCGGCCGGCAAGCAGTCGGTCCGGCAGCGAGGCCAGAAAGGGGGGCATGAGCCAGGCCAGGAGGGGCTGCTTGCCGTCTTCCAGGGAAGCGAGCCAGTCCTCGAACCCGCGGGCGTACAGGGCCCGCACGCCCCATGTGATGTAGGTCCCTTCGTCGCTGACCATGGGCAGCCGGTCGAGGTGGGTGAGACGCGTGGCCAGGTAGGCGGCGCCGAGCGCCAGCAGCAGGGCCGGGGTACGCAGGCGCATCACCTGCCTCAACGGACGAAGCGGTACCGCACCAGCGTGAACCAGGCGTGGAAGGCGTCGGTCCAGCGGATCTTCTTGCCTTCGTTGCCCCCGCGGCCGTGATAGGCGATGGGGACCTCCACGATGCGGTAGCCCCGCCGAAGGAGCTTCGACGTCAGCTCCGGACAGATGTCGAACCGGTTGGCCCGCAGCCGTAGCTCGTCTGCCAGCGCCCGCTCGAAGACCTTGTAGCAGGTGGCCTCGTCGGTGATGCGGCGCCCGAACAGGAGCGTGGCCGTCCAGGACAGGATCTTGTTGGCCAGCCAGTTGGCCGGCTGCATGCCGGGCAGGGGGGCGAAGGGCGGCTTGCCCAGGAAGCGCGACCCGTACACCACGCGCGTCTCCCCTGCGAGGATCGGCGCCAGAAGCTTGGCGTAGTCGGCGGGGTCATACTCCAGGTCGGCGTCCTGGATCAGGACGACGTGCCCCGTGGCATGGGCCAGGCCGGTCCGGATAGCGGCGCCCTTGCCCCGATTGCGCGGGTGCCGGATCAGGCGCACCTCGGGGAAGGCGGCCCGACCTTCGGGCCGCTCCAGGAAGTCCACCCCGCCGTCGTTAGAGCAATCGTCGACGACGAGCACCTCGCGCTCAATGGGCTGCCCCTGCCAGTGGAGCACCTGGGCCTGCACCCGCTGGAGCAGCTCGCGTAGCGTGTTGCGCTCGTTGTAGACGGGAACGATGACCGAGAGCCGGATGGCCGCGCCGGCCGGCGCGGCGGCAGCCGTGGCCGTCACCGGCTCCCCCGAGGGGACGGGCGCATCGCCACCCGCCTGCACGTCTGTTGGTCTAAGCGCCGTCACGCCGTCACCAGCTCCAGCTCATGCCGTTTCTGCCTCGCTTGCACCTCTGCCTCGCCACGTCTGGCGCCGGACGTGGCGGCCATCAGCCGGCGTCCGAGGGGCACGAGCGCCAGAGCAAGCCAGCAGGCTACCAGGGTACACCAATACTGGGCGAACGGCGGGGCGTCCCGCAGGGCCGCGAACCACAGATCAAATCCCAGCGCCCGCTCCGGCGCCTCCGGCCGCAGGTCGGGACGGACCCCGGCCCACGGATAGGCGTGCAGGAACGGGTTCTCGGCGCGGTCCCGCGGGGCGCGAGTGCCGGTCCAATCGGCCACGGTATCGTACAGGGTGGCCCGCGCCAGCCAGGCGTGGCCGAGCAGCGGGGAGAAGGCGGGCACCAGGCGCGCCTCGGCCACGTCGACGCCGCGCCCGAGCTGGTAGGCGATGATGCTGTAGTAGGCCCCGTAGTCGATGGCCACGCCCAGCGACGAGACGACGAGCCCCGCGGCCGCGGTCAGGCCGGCCGCCGCCCTGGCCGGCAGGGCGAGCCACGGCCAGGAGACCAGCACAGGGGTCCAGCCCAGCATGATGAAGGGGACGGTGACCACCATGTAGCGGGGGCCCCAGCTCCAGTCGCCGTGCCAGGCCCACCAGCGGGCGTAATAGCCCAGCTCCGCCACGAAGATGAGGGCGATGGTCAGCGCCTCCAGCCGGTACCGGCGGGCCAGCCAGCCGAGCCCCATCAGCCCCATCGCCACCGGCGGGGCGAACCAGAAGAGGCCCTTGCCTGAGCTGATGGTGAGATAGCCAATGCCGGCCAGCAGGGGCGTCCGGAAGCCGGTGGCCGGCTCGTCGCCGTAGCCAAACTCGATCACACTGCCAAAGCGGTAGGCGTTCAGCGCCGCCTGCCAGGCGCGGGCGGCCGGCGGGGGCGCGCGCGGCGCCCCGACG
>DAOTTI010000144.1:0-14111 GCA_034437795.1 Chloroflexota bacterium
GGTGAGGTCCTCCCCCGGCGCGGCCCCCGCCGAAGGGGGTGAGGTCCTTCCTCCCCGTGCGGCGCGGGGGAATGAAAAAAGCCCAACCTGCGCCGGTTGAGCCTTGGGATGACAGGGGTAGGTGGACCGCCGGGGACTCGAACCCCGTACCTCGACTTTGCGATAGTCGCGCTCTCCCAGATGAGCTAGCGGCCCGCGTACGCGCGCACGAAAGTATACCAGAGGGCCCCGCTCTCCCAGATCAAGATGGCGCAAGGGGGACGCGCGCGATCCATCCGGTGGTCCAGCGTTGGCGCTCGCTTCTCCGCCCGCTGCGCCTGCTGCCCAGGCGGAGTTGGAACAAGCCAAGCACTGGCGCGGTGGAGGGCGGCCTGAGCCGCGCCGGTAGCCCTTGGTCGCTGCCGTTGCGGGAACGGCTACGTCACTTTACATCAGGACTACCGCCGGGGGCTCAGGCCGTGGCCATGGCAGGGATGACGGTGACCATCCGCTGCTGGCGCGAATATGGCTTCCACTTGACCACGCCGTCCACGAGGGCGAAGAGGGTGTAGTCCCGGCCAACTCCCACGTTGGTCCCGGGCTTGTACTTGGTGCCCCGCTGGCGCACCAGCACCTCGCCCGCGTGCACGACCTGGCCGTCGAAGCGCTTGACCCCCAGGTACTTGGGGTTGCTGTCACGCCCGTTCCGCGAGCTGCCGACGCCCTTCTTGTGTGCCATGTCAGAACTCCCAGCTCTCGCGCTATCCAGCCACGATGTCGCGAACCAGCAGCTCGGTGTACTGCTGCCGGTGTCCCGTCTTGCGGCGATAGCGGACCTTCGACTTGAACTTGAAGACGGTAATCTTCTTGCCCTTTTTTTGGCCGAGCACCTCGGCGATGACGCGCGCGCCGGGCACGGTCGGCTGCCCGATGGTGACACGCTCACCATCGCCCACCATGAGCACGTCGGTCAGTTCGACCCGGCTGCCGGGCTCGGCCGCGAGTTTCTCCACCTCGAGGCGCTGCCCCGGCTCAACGCGGTATTGCTTTCCGCCAGTGGCGACGACTGCAAACACGCTGGTCACCCCGCAAAGAAAAAGCCGCTCCGCGCGCGTCGGGCGGCCCGTGATAGCTCGGCCCTTAAAGAATATCGGGCCAGATCATGGAGCGTCAACCGGCCAAGAGCCACCGGCGTAGCCAGCTGTTCCGAACGCGCCCTATTGAGTTTCCTCTTCCACAGGGAGAGGGTTAGGGTGAGGGCTCCGCTGATGAATGGGTGGGGCTAGCCGGCCTGGTAGACCTCGACAGTGGTGAGGTCTCGCTGCGGATCTTCGCTGCAGCCGCCGGCTGCGTAGAGCCGGTCCCCGAGCGCCTCCAGGCCCAGGCCGTGGCGGGAGGTAGGTATGGGTGTAGCCGCCGCCCAGCCGGCCTGGGGATCAAGCGCATCGATGGCGTAATGCCGCCGGTGCCAGACGACGTGGAGCCAGCGCCCGGCGCGCAGCGCCGCACCGAAGTTGGAGAGGGGCTGGGGGAGGCGCGGGCCGGCCGTCCAGCGGTCCTGTTCGGGCACGTATAGGTCGACCGATGGCACCGGCCGACGGTCCGGGCCAGAACCGCCGATGGCCCACAGCTGGCCGCGCACCGCCACCAGCGCCAGGTTGAAGCGCGGCTGGGGGAGTGGGGCCACGGGGAGCCACAGGTCCCGCTGGGGGTCGTAGCGCTCGACGCTGGCGATCGGCTCACCACCGGCGAGCCCGCCGGCGACGAAGAGGGCGTTGCCCATCGCCGCTAGGCCATGGCCCAGGCGTGCGGTGCGCAAGGGAGCGATGCCGTCCCACCGGCCGGTGCCGGGTAGCAGGGCCCAGCAGGCGCTCACCTCCAGGTTATCCTGGGCGCCCCCGGCCACGATGATCCGCCCGCCTAGGAAGGCCGCGCGCAGCGAGCTGACGGGTACGGGCAGGGGCGCCAGGCGCCCCCAGCGTTGCTCACCTGGCTGGAAGCTCTCGACGGAGCTGAGCGCATTCCCGCGCGGGCCGGTCATCCCGCCGATGGCGTAGAGCCGCTGGCCATCGGTGGTAAAGCCAAAGTCGTCGCGAGGCACGCCTAGCCCCGGTGCGGCGCTCCACCGGCCACCGAGCGCCGTCCGGCCGGCGGGGCGCAGGGGCGCGCAGCCGAGCCAGCCGAGGCTGCCAGCGGCGGCGCCCAGGCACACTCGCCTGCTGAACCGGTCCTGCGCTGTCATTCGTTCAGGCCGAGAGCAAGGAGAGCGAAGAGAGCAAGAAGGCTCCAGGACGCGCGCGTGCCGGCGGCTGGAGCGTCATTCCTTGAGGCGGGGATCGAAGGCGTCACGCAGCCCATCGGCGAACATGTAGACGCAGAGGACGATCGCGCCCACGGCCAGGCCGGGGAAGACGACGAGGTGGGGGGCGCGGAAGACGTAGCTCAGAGAGTTGGTGAGCATGTTCCCCCAGCTCGGGATCGGGGGCCGGACGCCCAGGCCGAGGTAGCTGAGGCCGGTCTCCGCCAGGATGCCAGCGATGACGTCGAAGCCGGCCAGCACGATCATCAGAGAGATAATGTTGGGCATGATGTGGCGGAAGATGATGCGCATGTTGCTGGCGCCCAGCGCCCGCGCCGCCAGGACGTAGTCGGTCCGTTTCAGGGAGATGGTCAGCCCGCGCGCCTGGCGCGCGTTGCCCAGCCAGCCGAAGACGCCGATGATGATCGCCAGCGATGCGGGGGTGGGCGGGATCCAGGCGGCGACCAGGATCAGCACGAAGAGGGTGGGCACCGACGCGTGGATCTGGGCGACCCAGAGGAAGATGTCGTCCACCAGCCCCCCGTAATAGCCGGCGATGAGGCCCACCGGAACGGCGATGAGCAGGATGATGACCATGACGGATAGGCCCATCAGGATGGAGATCTGCCCACCGTAGAGAATGCGAATGAAGTAGTCACGCCCGTACTCGTCGGTGCCGAACCAGTTGACCGCGTTGGGTCGCTGGTAGTTGCTGGTGAGCTCCATCGCGTCGCGGCTGAGGCCGCGCCACTGGGCGATCACGGGCGCCGAGAAGGAGGCGATGGTGAGCACCAGCAGGCCGGCCAGCGCGGCCATCGCCACCTTGTTCCGAAGCAGGCGCCGGAGCGAGCCGATCCAGAAGCCTTCGGCCGGCCGCACCGCGCGCCCGCGGGTCAAGGGCTCCAGGGCAGCCGGTGGTGCGGCGGGGGCGGCAGCGCCGGCCGGCTGGAGGGGCGCGGTCACCGCTCCCGTAGCCGGGGCCGGCGCGGGGGCTGCTGGGCGCGCGAACGGTGTGCTCTCGGACATGGGGTGTCTCCCCGTCTCAGTCATACCTCACGCGCGGGTCGATGAGGGCGTAGCCGAGATCGACCAGGAGGTACCCGATGATCAGGAGCGTGGAGGCGACGACGAGATTGGCCGTGATCACGGGGAAGTCACGCTTCAGGGCTGAATCCAGGATCAGCCGGCCGAGGCCGGGCCAGGAGAAGGTGTACTCAAGCAAGGCGGCGCCGCTGATGAGCCCCGCCAGGAGGCCGCCGAAACCGGTCCACACCGGCAGGAAGGCGTTGCGCAAGACGTGGCGCCACATCACGACGCGCTGGCGCAAGCCCTTGGCGTAGGCGGTGCGGACGAAGTCCTGGCGCATCTGCTCCAGCACCTGGGAGCGCATGATGCGTAGATAGCCGACGCTGCCGTCGATGCCGGCGACCAGCGCTGGCAGGGCCAGGTGGTGCAGCCGGTCCAGCAGGTCCCACTCGCGGCCGATGGTATAGACGCCGCCCTGCGGAAACCAGCGCAGCCAGCCGCCGAGCACGACGATGGCGATCAGGCCGATCCACCAGTTCGGGAAGGAGGTGAGGAAGACGGCGATAGCCCGCAGGGCGTTGTCCAGGACGGAGTTGCGCTTGATGGCGCAGATGATGCCCAGCGGGATCCCGACCAGCAGGCTGATGACAAAGGCCGACAAGGTTAGGGTGAGGGTATTGGGGATGCGCTCGACGATCATCTCCATGACCGGGCGCTTGGTGAAGTACGAGCGCCCGAAATCGCCATGGAGGGCGTTCCATAGCCAGGTGCGGTACTGCTCATGGATCGGCCGGTCTAGCCCGTACTTCTCCTCCAGGCGCCGGATGTCCTCGGGGCTGGCCTCGGGGTTCAGGGCTAGCTCCGCGAAGAACGGGCTGTTGGGCGTGATGCGATAGAGGGTGAAGCCAATCAGGCTAATGACGAAGAGCAGGGGGATGGCCTGCAGCAAGCGCCGGATGGCATAGCGGGTCATGGCCGTACTCGCAGCTCAGCAGCTCAGCGGGCCTTTCGCCGGCATTCTCAATAGAAACAAACCCTAGCAGGTGCGGGCCATGGCGGTACGCGCATGGCAGCGGGCTCGGCCTCAGCGGCCGAGGTGAGGGCCAGGTCGGAGGGCGCGGGCACGGTCGCCATGGGGCAGGTAACGTTGCTGGTACGGAGCAAGGGAGAGCGCCGGGGCGGGTTCCCGCCCGCCCCGGCCGCGGGATCTGCTGCTCGCTGCTCCTGGTTCGTGGCTCACTTGCCCGTCTTGGAGTACCACTCCCACATGCGGTAGCTGTAGCCGAGCTTGGACAGCTTGTTGGGCACGATACGCTCCGCCAGGCCGCTGAGGATCTCGTTCTCCCACAGGAAGATGTAGGGCGGATCATCGGAGATGATCTTCTGGATCTCCTGGTAGATACGGGCGCGGTCGGCCTGGCGGCAGCCCGGCACCTTGGCCGCCTGCGGGAAGAGCTCATCCACGCGCGGGTTGGAGAAGCCGGTGGCATTCTGGCCGCCGTTAGTGGTCCAGATGTTGGCCGAGCCGTCGGGATCGATGCCGGCGCTCCACCCGAGCACGTACAGCTCCATGTCCCGCGTCCGGTTCACGCGGTTGAGATAGGCGTTCCACTCCTCGGCGATGACCTCGGCCTCGACGCCGATGGCCTTGAACTGCTGCTGGGCGATGGTGGCGATCTGCTCGCGATCCTTGTTGCCGGCGTTGTAGAAGATGCGGATCTTGAAGGGCTTGCCGTCCTTCACCCGCGTGCCGCTGGGGTCGTTCGGCGGGCGGCGCCACCCCGCGGCGTCCAGCAGCTCGTTGGCCTTGCGCACGTCGAAGTTGTACTTGGTCACGTTGTCGGTGTAGGCCCACGAGCCGGGGGCGTAGATGGAGTTCATGGGCCGGGCGTGGCCGAGGCGAATGGCGTCGATCATCTTCTGCCGGTCCAGGGCATGAGCCAGCGCCTGGCGCACGCGCGTGTCCCGCAGGAACTCGCTGCGGATGTTGTAGCCAATGTAGACCCAGCTGGCTGACGCCGGGTAGTAGGCGAAGGTCTGGATGTTCTTGAGCGACTTGGCTTCATTCCAGTCCTGCGCCTGGATGGTGGCCTCGTCGATCTCGCCCGTCTTGAGCATGGAGTAGGCCACCGTCTGATCCTTGACGATGCGGATGACCATGCGATCCAGGTTCGGGCGGCCGAGATAGAAGCGATCGTTGGCCTCGAAGACGGCATGGCTATCCTTGACCCACTCCTTGAGCAGCCAGGGCCCGGAGCCGACGGTCGGCTTCTGGTTGAAGGGGTTGTCGTTGATGTCCAGGTTTTCGAAGACGTGGCGGGGGATGGGCCCCGGAATGATCATGCGATCGATGGCCGGGCAGTACGGCTCCTTAAGCTTGAAGACGAGGGTCCGCTCGTCGGGGGCGCTCAGGCCTTCGAAGTCGCGGTACAGGTTCCGGTACGGATACTCCACCTTGGGATCCATCATCTTCTCCCAGGTGAAGAGATAGTCGAGGGCGGTGATCGGCCGGCCGTCGCTCCAGAAGAGATTGCTCTTGAGCTTGAAAGTGTAGGTGACGTTGTCCGGCGCAATCTGGAAAGACTCGGCCGTCCCGTAGGTCGTTTCCCAGTCCAGGGTGTCCGGATTGCGGCGCAGCAGGGGCGCGTTGTAGTGGTAGCTGATGAAGGCGCCCGACGCCGTATCCTGGGACAGCAAGGGCTGGACCGTGGCGGCGTCCGCAAAGGTGCCGGACGTAAAAGTGCCGCCCTTGGTGGCCTTCCCCGGCTCTACCTGGGCTGGAGCTGGCTGGCCGGCGGGGCGGCAGGCCGCCAGCGCGGCTGGTCCAAGCAGTGATGCGCCGACGATCTCCAGAACCTTACGCCTGTTCGCGTCCATTGCAGCGTCCTTTCGTGCGCATATGTCCCTGGAGTGCAAACCTCCCTGCCATCTACGATAAAGCAGTACCGCCCGCCTGGTCAATCACGGATTGTCCCCGAGCCTCTGGTAGGCTTGTGCCAATGGCAGGCGCGTACATTAGGTGGTACGAGGAGGACGCGCCGGCGGATGGGGGCGAGGGCGGGACGCGGCGCGTCAGGGCCGCCTGGCTGGTGCGGGACGTGGTGGACGCCTCTGGGGAGCGCCAGGAGGTGCTTGCCTACCTGGGGCGCCGGCCGGCGGTGACGGCGACGTTGCGGGAGGAGATCGCCGCCCTCTATCCCGATCTGGAGGTGGACTGGGAGGCGATCCGCCGCGCGATTGCCGAAGGGGCCGGCTACACCAACGTGGCGGCGCTGACGGACGACGACCTAGCGCTGCGCCTGGGCGACCTGGCCCGCGAGCGAGGCATGACCCTGATGGACCTTGCGCTCCGGCTGGGCTACCGCCAGCGGCAGGTCCTGCCGGAGATGCTGACGCTCCTGGCGGACGCCAGCCGGGTGGCGCGCTACGAGCGCACGGCAGGCAGCGTCTTCGACTACATGCTGGAGCGGCATCCGGAATACGCCTATCTGATCTACAAGGCGCGTCTATTCTTCGAAGGCGACGACGCCGGGCTGGCGGCGGACATCGCCGCTGAGCCGGCCGGGTTCGACGACGCGGCCTGGCAGGCGCGCCGCCAGTTCTGGCGCGAGCGCCTGGCGGCCTACTGTCAAGCGCGGCGCCCGCCGGGCGGTGCACGCTAACCACGCGCCGCGCGTGTACGGCGCCCTCACCCTGGCCCTCGCCCAAAGGGAGAGGGGACTTCCGGGGGAGTTCTCACCCTGGCCGCGTCTCCCATTGGGAGACGGGACCCTGGATAGAACCGTCACCCTAACCCCTCTCCCCTTTCGGGAGGGAACTGCTCGCCGGCCGGGACGAAGCACTGATGCCGCTGCGGAGCGCCAGCGCCGCAGGGTAAGGGCTGGCGAGCTGCGACCGACAGCGGGGTCGAGGCTAGCTGGTGGTCGAGCCGGGCGTCGGGCCGGGAGGCGGGCTGGCGCTGCCGGGGGCGCCCGGCTCGGGGGCGGGACCGGTCGGCGGCTCGGATGTGGCGGCCGCCTTCAGGCGCTCCGCCTTCTCTTCCGCGCTCTCGCGGGTCCGTTCCCAGGCCTGGCGCAGCTCGCCTCGTGTCTCGTCCAGGACGGCGCGCACCTCATGCATGAGATTGGTGAGGCGTTCCTGCGTGTCACTGATCTGCGTCTGCAGGTCGGTGTCACGGAAGAAGCGGCTGCCGTAGGCGGCGCCGCCGATGGCCCCGATGATCAATCCCAGAAGGAACCCAAACATGACCCTTCAACCTCCGCCGACGTGGTGTCCGCTGTTCCGAGTGTAATGATAGACGTGGCTGGCGCAACGCAAGCGCCCAGTGTGCACGTTCTGTGCCAGCGGGCTGTGCCGGCAGGTGGCGCGCGCGGGCGCCTACAATTGAGCAACAAGCACAGCTCATCATGCCGGCGTGGCGCACGCCGGCGCACAGTGGACACGGTGAACACGATGGACGAGCAGATTACTTTGGCTGCCCAGCGGCGCACCCTGCTGGGCAAGAAGGTCGGCCGGCTCCGCCGCCGCGGCATCATTCCGGCCAACATCTACGGCCGCGGGATGGAATCGATCCCCGTGCAGATCGACGTGCGGGACCTGCGGGACGCGCTGCTCCGCGCGGGGACGACCACCGTCGTCACGCTCCACGTACGGGGCGCTGATGGCGCCGCCGGTGGGGCGGAGAATGGGGCGACGTATCCGGTGCTCATTGAGCGCATCCAGCGCCACCCCGCCAGCGGCCAGGTGCTACACGTCGACCTGCTCAAGGTCGACCTGAACCGTCCGGTGCGGGCGATGGTGCCGATCCGGCTGGTTGGTGAGGCGCCGGCGGTAGCGGCAGGAGGGGTGCTCTATCACCCCGTGGACGAGATCGAGGTGGAGGCGCTGCCGCGCGATCTGCCCCACGAGATTGTGGTGGACGTAAGCACCCTGGTGGACGTTGATTCCCAGATCACGGTTGGCGACCTGCCTTTGCCCCCCGGCGTGACGGTGGATGCGGCGCCGGAGACGGTGGTGGTGAAGGTGACGCCGAGCAAGGTGGAGCGCGAGATCGCGGCTGAGGAGGAGGCGGCGGCTGCGGCCGAAGCGGCGGCGGCGCCTGCGCCGGCCCCACCGGAGGCCCAGGCACCGGCCGGCGAACAGCCTGGAAGTGCGGGCGGGGGCGCGCGCACCGAATGACGCCGGCCTGCCGGCGGCTGCTGCGGGCGCTGGTGGCGGTGCCCCGGGCGATTGTGGCCGGCGACCGGCGCTGGAGCACGCATCACTAATGGCGACACGCGAGCGGATCGAGCGGGTGCGGCAGGTCTTCGCCCGAGAGTTCGGCGGAGCGCCGGCCACAATCGCCCGGGCGCCGGGGCGGGTCAATCTCATCGGCGAGCACACCGACTACAACGACGGCTTCGTGCTGCCCGTAGCCATCGACCGCGACATTCTGGTGGCGGCACGCCAGCGCCGCGACCGGCGGGTGGCCCTGTACGCCGCCAACTTCGGGCGGCGCACGGAGTTTCCGGTCGATGACATCCGGCACGACCCGCAGGCCCGCTGGAGCCACTACGAGCGGGGCGTGGTGGTGATGCTGCAACGGCGGGGGTACGCCATCGGCGGGTTCGAGGCGGTGATCGAGGGCGACGTGCCGTCGGGCGCCGGCCTGAGCTCGTCGGCGGCGGTGGAGGTGGCCACCGGCACGGCGCTGAAGGCACTGTTCCAGCTGGACGTTGATCCGGTGCAGCTGGCCCTGCTGTGCCAGCAGGCGGAGAACGAGTTCGTGGGCGTGAACTGCGGGATCATGGACCAGTTCATCGCCGTCATGGGGAAGCGGGACCACGCCCTGTTCCTCGATTGCCGCTCCCTCGAGAGCAAGCACGTGCCGATCCAGCGCCCTGCCCAGCCCGAGAGCGGCAGGCAGGGCGGCCAGGGCGGCTCAGCGGGGAGGCAGCCGGATCAGGAGCCGGTCCGGATCGTCGTTGCCGATACGACGGTCAAGCGCGGGCTGGTGGATTCGGCCTACAACCAGCGCCGCGCGGAATGCGAGGAGGCGGTCCGCCTGCTGGCGAGGCACCTGCCGGGCATCCGAGCCCTGCGTGACGTGACGCTGGACCAGTTCTCCCAGCACCAGGGGGAGCTGCCGGACGTCGTGCGCCGGCGTGCCCGCCACGTGATCTCCGAGAACGAGCGGGTCCTGGCCAGTGTGGCGGCGCTGGAGGCGGGCGACCTGGGGCGGTTCGGGGCGCTCATGTACGAGAGCCACGCCAGCCTGCGCGACGACTACGAGGTGACGATCCCGCCGCTGGACATCCTGGTTGAGGCCGCGCGAGCGGTGCCGGGCGTGCTGGGGTCACGGATGACCGGCGCCGGCTTCGGCGGGTGTACCGTCAGCGTGGTCCGCGCCTCCGCCGTGGAGGCCTTCCAGCGAGAGGTCCCGGCCCGCTACCGCGCGCAGACCGGACTGGAGCCCAGGCTGTACGTCTGCCAGGTGGTGGACGGCGCGGGCCTGATCGAGCGCTAATGGCTGGTGGCTTGGCGCAGCCGCGTCCTGGGACGCTCGGCGGTCCTGCCCGGCGCAAGCTGATGAGCGCTTACCTGGCTCAGGTTGCTGCGTCGATTGCCGGCTCTTACCCTCTCTCGCTGGTGCCCCGGAGGGCATGGCCGAATTTGCCACCAGCCCATTCTTCACCAGCAGAGCCCTCACCCTCTCCCATAGGGAGAAGGGAATAGATGGCTGGCGGAGAGGGAATAGATCGCCGGTGATGAAGAATTGGGGCGACGACGGACTCACTGCGAAGGGCCGGCGTCTGAGCGGTCAGACGCGGCGGATGAGGGCGATGACCTTGCCCTGGATCTGCACGTCCTCCGGACGCACGTAGATCGGCTCCATCTCGCGGTTGGCCGGCTGGAGCCGGATGCGGTCCTTCTCCCGGAAGTAGCGCTTGAGCGTCGCTTCGCCGTGCTCGCTGGCGCTGTTGGTGAGCAGGGCCACGACCACGTCGCCGTTGTTCGCCGTCTGGGCTGGACGGACGACCACCAGATCGCCGTCGTCGATCAGATCCTCGATCATCGACTTCCCGCGGACGCGGAGCGCGTAGGCGTCGTCGGTGGCGAAGTCGTCGCTGAGCTCGATCGCGTCATTCGGATCGGTGATGGCCTCGATGGGCGCGCCGGCCGCGATGTAGCCGACGACGGGCACGTGGAAGACGCGGCGGCGGACGTGGGACTCGACGGCCGGCGTGAGGCGCAGGCCGCGGCTGGTGTTGGCTTCGCGCTCGATGTAGCCCTTCTTGGCCAGGACGCTGAGGTGATAGTCCACGTGGCCCGTGGACGTAATTCCCATGGCCTGGCCGATCTCGCGGTTGGTCGGGGGGCGGTCATGCTCCTCGATGTACCGCGCGATGAAGTCCAGGATCTGCCGCTGGCGCTCGCTCAGCCCTTGCATGGTAGTGGCTCTCTCTAGGAACGCTAGGGACTGCCGGACGGCAGGGGAGGCCCGCAGGTCTGCTCTGCCGCGGTCGGCGGCCCCGTGCGAACGGGTGTTCTACCGGTCCTGAGGCGATTATAGCGGGAAATACTCTGGCGTCAAAGGAAGGCCACCAAAGCGACTGCCGGATTGTCCGGACGCAGGGAGTACAATCCATAGCCGCCTGCGGAGCGGTGCGGTATGGGTTGGTCCGACGCGCCTGCCAGGGTAACGAACGGAGCGGTGGCTGCTGACCCGTCGCCGGCGGAGGGGCCTGACGCCGCGCCGCCGGCCCTGCAACGGGTCCAGCTTCCCGGCGGGCACAGCCTGGAGGCCTGCTCGTTTGGGGCCGGAGCGGCCGGCCTGCGGGGGTCGGCGCGGGCCATGGTGGTGGCGCTGCAGGCGCGGCCGGGGCTGCTGGCCGTGCTGGCGGAGGGGGTTGCGGAGGAGCGGGCCGGCCGGTTTCAGCGGGCCGTGCGCTACACGCTCGAACGCGATCGGGGCACGCCGATGTCCAGCCTGCTGCGTGCGGTACGAGCCGGCTGCGCTGAGCTGGAGCGCCTGGCGCTGCACCGGCATGAGCTGACGGGGTTTGGCACCACGGCGCTCTACCTTGACAGCGCGCGCGGCCTGCAGGCCCACTTCACGCAGTTGGCGCCCAGCCAGGCCTACGTGCTCGACAGCGGGGAACTGCGCCTGCTGCCGCCGGAGCAGATGGCGCGGGCGGCGCACGTGGCCAGCGCGGCCGGGCGGCGCTGGGAGGTGGAGCTTGAACCGTTCCGCACGGCGCTGCGCCCCGGCGCGACCATCCTGCTGTGTACGTCGTCGCTGGCGGGCGAGCTGAGCCCGTCGCGCATCGAGGACCTGCTGCGCCTGCCGTTGCCGCAGGCGGCGCGCGAGCTCGCCCATCCTGGCCGGCGTCGGGGAGGGACCAGGGGAGCGCTTGACGCCATCCTGCTGCGCCTGGCGGAGGCGGAGCCGGCCCCACGCGTCCGGCTGCACGCCGTCACCGGCTCTAAGGCAAGCGCAACGTTCAAGGTCCAACGTTTACAGGAAGAGAGCGGGCGGGTGCCAGGCTGGCTGGGGGAGAGCCTGCGGCGGGGACCCGTGTCCGGCCGGCGGGTAACGCCAATGGCCATGGGAGAGGAGGTAGGCGGTGGCCGGCGGGTGCCGATCGAGGCCTGGGGCCTGCGCCGGCGCCGGCGGCCGCCCGTTCCCTTGCCGGGCCCGCTGTGGGGGGCGGTGGAGGCGCTCCTCGCGCCGGCGGATACCCTGATCCCAGAGCGCAAAGGGCGATGGCGGCGGGTGCTCCTGGCCGGGCTGGCTGCCCTGGTAGTCGGCGCCGGGCTGTGGAGCCTCCAGCGGCATCGGGCGGACCTGGCGGCCGGTCCGGCAGCAGACGCAACGGTGGGGGTGGTCGCGCCGGCCCCGCCGGCCATCAGCGGCGCCACGTTGCTCCTGGCGCAGGAGCCGTTCGAATCGCTGGCCGTGGTCGCGCGCGCGGGCGAGCCGGCGCAGGTCTACGTACTGGACCGGGCACGGCAGATCGTGCTGCCCGGCAGCGCGGGCGCGCCGGCGGCAGTCCTGGGCGGCGACCAGCCGGCTTCTGGCCCGGACGGGACGGGCGCCGGCTGGCTGGCCGTTCGCGACGGAGACGTGCTCTGGCTGGATGGGAACCGCACGCTGCAGGTGGTAAGCAGCGTCGCGGGGCGAGGGCGCCTGGTGCCCCTGCGGGGCACGGCCGCCTGGCAGCGGCCGGTCGCGATCGCGGTGTACGCCGGCAACCTCTACGTCCTGGATGCGGGCGGTTCGGGCTCCCCTGGCCAGATCTGGCGGCATCCGGGCACGGCCGGGGGCGGGTTCGACGGCGAGCCCGTGGCCTGGGTGCCGCCCGGCGCGGGCGTCTCGCTGGCCGAGGCGCGGGGGTTCGCCATCGACGGCTCGATCTGGGTCGCAGCGGGGGACCAGGGGATCCTGCGCCTGAGCGCGGGGCGGCGCCAGCCGTTCCAGCCTTCCGGCCTGGATGCGCCCCTGCTGTCGGCCGGGGCGATCTACACTGAAGCCGGCTTCCGCTCAGTGTACGTCGTCGACGCGGCGGCGCGGCGCCTGGTGCAGCTCTCGAAAGACGGTGCGTTTGAGCGGCAGGTCACCGAGGTGTTCCCGATTGGCGAGCATCCGCGGGGCCTGTGGGTGGAGGAGGGCAGCAGCCGCGCCGTTATCCTAACTGACCGCCGCCTGCAGGAGGTGAGCTTCTCATGATGGGGATGGCGACGGCCATGGTCGCCGGCCGTTGGACCGCGTGACGCTATGTTCGAGGGCAAGCGCGTCGCCGTCATCTTTCCGGCGTACAACGAGGAGCGGGGGATCGTCGCCGCCATCGAGGAGTTCTTTGCCGCCGGTGGGGGCGGGATCGTGGATGAGATCATTGCGGTCGATAACAACAGCCGCGATCAGACGGCCGAGCTGATCCGGTCGACGCGGGCGACTTACGTCCGGGAGCCGCGGCAGGGGTACGGCTTCGCCCTGCAGCGCGGGATGGCCGAGGCCGCAAAGACGGCGGAGATCATGATCCTGGCTGAGCCGGACGGCACCTTCGCCGGTAAGGACGTCGTCAAGCTGCTGGCCTTTGCCGACGACTTCGACCTGGTGCTGGGGACGCGGACGACGCGGGAGCTGATCTGGCACGGGGCGAACATGGGCCGGCTGCTGCGCTGGGGGAACTGGGCGGTGGCCAAGCTCCTGCAGGTGTTGTTCAACGGCCCATCGCTCTCAGACTGCGGCTGCACGCTGCGCCTGGTTCATCGGGACGCCTATCTGGCCATCCGCGACGGGTTCAGCGTGGGCGGATCGCACTTCCTGCCGGAGATGGTGTGCCTGGCGCTCCGGCACGGGCTCCGCGTGGTCGAGGTGCCCGTGAACTACCGCGGGCGGGTGGGCGAGAGCAAGATCACCGGCTCGCACAAGAAGGCACTCATCGTAGGCCTGCGGATGATCGGTCTCATCCTGCGCTACCGGCTGCGCGGGCCAACGGCCAGGCGCTGGCGGAGCGGGCCGGTAGCGCGCCAAGCCCCGGCTCGGGGCGAGGGATAGGCGTAGCCGGCTGCTAGGTAAGCGGGGAACGACCTCACCGCCTTCGGCCGGGGCCGCGCCGGGAGGGAGGAGAGACCTCACCCCCTTGGGCCGGGGCCGCGCCGCACCTGCCCCTTGCCCCACCCCGCCGTGTGGCTTGGCCCCGCCGCCCCCGCTCCGACACGGAGCGGGGGAACGAGGGCCTAGTGCTGTTTCAGACGACCTCTTTGGGAATGCAAGCCCGCGCACCAGGGAAGGCAATGCCAAATCGCTGGCCTGATGGTGCAC
>DAOTTI010000145.1:0-15024 GCA_034437795.1 Chloroflexota bacterium
GATCCGGCGGAGGCGAGCCGCCAGCGTCCTGGGCTACGGTGTGCGCCGCCGCCCACCAGACTGCGAACCAGATGAGCAGCGCCACGACGACCAGCGCAGCGGCCACTCGCGCCGGTGGACTGGCCCATGCGGTGCGGGCGGGGCGTGCGGATTGCCAGCCAGACATGGTTGATCGCCTGTACTCTCAAAGAATAGACGCCGCCGGGCGTGGGGAGGTTCCCGTATCCGGAAACGAGTCGCGCTGCCGGCGCGCTATGGCATACGTGGCGGGGGCCGGCACGCCTTGCGTTCGCCTGGGCCCACTACGAGCGTACAGCAAGCGCCGTGCCGTGCGGGACGGACGAATGATGAAGGACGAAAGGAGAAGGACGGACGACGGAGCACGAATGCCTCTCCGTCGTCCGTCCTTCGTGCAACGCGCCTCACCGGTCAGGAGAGGCCGGCTTGCGGCTAGGAGAGACCGACCTGGCCGACGCGGGTGGCCCAGACGTTGTTGCTGCAGGTAGCGCTGGTGCCGGAGACGTACTCGCTATAGATCCACCACCGGCCGGAAACCGACGGATCAATGGCGATCCCGTTGTAGTCGCCCCACCGGTTGCGTCCCAGGGAGTCGAGCTTGACGTAGCACCCCTGGCCGGGCTCGAGCAGCGAGCTATTCTGCAGGTCGTTGAGCGGGTCGGTGCTCTTGCGGCCCGTGTAGCGGATGCCCGCGAAGGTGCTGGTCGAGGAGCGGTTGAAGACGACCATTGCGTCAGACGTGGAGCGCGGCATGATCGCGGGATAATAGTAGAAGAAGGTGGCCGCGCCGTAGCTCCGCTGCTGGACCACGGCACTCGTCGAGGGATTGATCTCGTACCAGCGGACGCAGGAGCGCGTGGTGGGGTCGCCGCTCCAGGTGCAGGCGACGGTGTGTGCCGCCCACAGCCGGCCGTTGCTCTGGCGGGCGACGTTGAGCAGCCGTGCGTCGCCGGTATCGATGCGTGTGGAGGTGCCCGGCTGCTGGGCGTCCGGCGGGATGCTGTAGCTATTGACCGTAATGGTGGTCCGTCCGCCGAACGTTGGCGCAGGCGGGATGGTCGCGGAGGTGGTGTACAGGCGCCGCGTCAGGCTGCTCCCTGAGCTGGAGCGGGCGCTCAGGAAGTACATGAGGTTGCTATTGACGTAGCTATGCGCCGGCTGGACGGTGAACTCCTTGGTGCCGTCGGCGTGGGTCAGGTTCCAGAAGTCCCACCAGTTCACTCCCGGACACGACGTGTTGTAGATCTGCGACTTGGAAAGAAACCGCAGCTTGGCGTACTGGAAGGTCGCCGTGCCGGTGAAGGGGCTGAACATGTTGGCGCTGATGACGATGGCGTTACTGTTCACGCCCACCTTGGCATAGTCGGCCCAGTTGCTGGTGTTGGTTGATCCGTTTAGCTTGGCGTCGAGGCTCCAGTTGCACCAGTTGCCCTGCGCCACGTTGTTGTCGGACACTGAGATCAGGAAGCGCGAGAGCTGGTCGCTGTCGCGCTTGGCCAGCGCTAGCAGCACAAAGCGGTCACTGAGGTCGTCGTAGAGCACCCAGGGGTCGAAGACGCTGATCCCTGTGTTGGGGCTGGGCAGGACGTTGGAGAACCAGCTCAGCAGGGTGCTGTTGAAGAGCTGCGTGCCGCTCTTGTTATAGATCCGCCAGGTGCGGTTCACGGCCACGATCAGATCACTCGGCCCCACGGCGATGTGCGGGTCCGGCGGGATTGAGCCGGTGTAGGCGATGCCGGCGAACTCCGAAAACTGGATCGGCGTCATGGGAGCCACTTCCGCCGCTTCGACGCCGGCGTCGTCGGCATCGAGGCCGGCGTCCGCAGCGATGGCCAGCTCGCCTCGCTCCACGGCGCGCTTCAGAGCGGCCAGGGCAGCCGGGCCAAGATCGCTCAGGCGCGGGACGGCGCGGGCGGCACCGACCGCGGCGGCGTCGTCATCGGCGCTGACCTGGGCGGCCAGGGTAGCCAGGTCAAGCTTGCGGCCCGGTTCGGACCGGCCGGCTCCACCGGCGCCGGCGGCGGCCTCCGGCGCGAGGGCGAAGCCGTGCGCGCCATCGGCCTCCTGCGCGGCGGCCGGCACGTATCCCCCGGCCAGCAGGCCCACTACCAGGACCGCCACCAACAAAGGATGCTGTCTTGCTCGTTTCATTATGCGTTCTCGCCTTGTCACTGGCCGGCTGCCACTGGTCCCCCTCACGCTTTACTCGCGCCCTGCGTGCCCGTAGGCGAAGCGAATTGTGTCTGACATACAATGGCTCCTCCGGCCCGCGCCCTGCGTGCCCGCAGGCGAAGCGGGGCGAGTGGCCGGGGCGAGGTGGCAGCGCGGACTGGCTGCAAAGCCACGTGGTCCCGACCCGGCGGAAGGCTCGATCAAGAGCGCACTGGCGAGAAGGGGCCGCGCGGCTCCTTGGTGTATAGCGGGGCGGGCACACCCCTTTGCCTGCTCGAACGACCTCTCACCCCCTTTCTTCTGGCGCCCTCGTGGCACTCCTGGCCGCCGGCGCGGGCCCGGGCTCAGGAGGTTAGTTCTTGGCACACGCTCCAGGTGGCGTGGTCGCGGCGTGTGTCCAACGGACCTTCCCGCTGGGACATCGCACAGGCAGCGTGGCCGGCGAGGCGTGCACCGGCAGGGATGCCGGCCGCGGCCTCACCATGATGCTGTATGGCGCTGCCTCCGCGCCTGCTCACTGAACGTCCGCACGCTGAAAATCAGCGCTTTTGGGAGATCTCAACCGGATCTCTACCCCGCCGCCACCGACCTGAAACCCATCGTCCCGGGTACGCGGGAGCCATGCGCGTATAACCACGGGTCGGCCAGTTCCCCCCTTCGCCCCCAGGGTCGTGGGAGCCACGCACACTGTAGGAGTGAGCCGTGTCCGAGCGGCCCTTTGGCCCCAGGGCCATGGGAAACACGGGACTGTCCGCATCGTCTCCCTTGCGTGCCGGTGGCGAGGGTGCCTCGGCGGCCGTCTCCGAGGAATGGAGCAAGCGCGGCCCGTCACTCGTCGCGGACGGCGGCTTTGATCTTCGCCAGCAGCTCGGGTGGGAGAATGGCTAGCCCGTGCTCATTGCGGGCATGCTCGGCCGCCAGTTACAGCACCTCGCACAGGCGGTGGGGCCGGTGAGGCGTGCACGGGCAGGGATGCCGGCCGCGGCCTCACCAAGATGCTGCTAAAGGACGTTGACGTAAGCAGCCCTCACCCTAACCCTCTCCCATTGGGAGAGGGAATGTTCGTTAAAGGAGCGCTCACCCTCGCCCTCTCCCAAAGGGGGGACGGATCGCTGGGGGTGAAGGATCCGCGCTAGGTAGCCGCGGTAGCGAACATGCGCAGGCGCAGCGGGCTACCGCCCCAGCGTGAGCCGTAGGCTGCGACCCACAGGAGCAGCGCCACCGGCAGGACGCTGGCTGCAGAGAGGGCAAAGGGGAGCGCCGGATTGATCTGGTATAGCGCCCCGGCGGCCACGGTGCTGAGCGCGAGCGCGACGTTGAGGAGCGTGCTATAAACGGCAAAGCCGCGCTCCACATGCCCGGGGCGTCTCACCTGCACGGCGCTGGCTCCCTGGCCAGCGTGGTCCGCTGCGTGGGCGCCGCCCGCCTCCGCTATGGCCGGCTCCATGGCGGGGCGGAGTAAGGCCGCCGTGAGACCGGTGGAGAGCGCGCGCAGGGCGGTGAAGCCGCCCCGTAGCACGTGCGCGATAGCGCCCACCAGCAGCGAGGACGCGCCGAGCAGCGCTATGGCTCCCAGCATCACGAGCGCGGCGGCGGCCAGCATGGCGGTCGAGGCGCCGCGGCGACTGGCCAGGCGGCTCAAGATCAGGCCCCAGGCGATCGAGGCGAGCGCCGCGAGCGCACCCAGGGCCCCAATCTGCGCCCTGGAATAGCCATAGGTCGAGACTAGCCAGTTCGGCGCCAGCGGCTGCGCCAGGTTGGCTCCGGCGAGCAGCGCCAACTGCACCAGCAGAGGCGCCATCAGCCGGCGATCGGTGAGCACTGCGCTGTAGCCGGCGAGAATGGCGCCGACGGATAGATACGCGGCGGCCGTCCCCTGCCGAGCGCTCGACGCGCCGGCCGGGCTGACCATTGGCGCTGGGCTCGTCCGCCCTTCGCCCGCGTCTGGCTGATCGTCCTCCAGGCGCTCCAGCTTCAGGACGCAGAGGGTTGCCAGGCCGTAAGCCCCCGCCACGCCCCAGAACAGTAGGCGCATGTCCCAGAGGTCGGCCAGCCAGCCACCGACAGGGGATGAGACGACCGTGCCCAGCGAGACGGCCGAGGTCATGAGCGAGTACACGCGCGGAAGCTCACGTCCCTGGGCCGCGGTGGCGATGTAGCCGAGGTACGCAGGGGCCTGCACCCCGACCAGGGCGAGCAGCACAATGCCCGGCAGCAGATGCTGCCAGCTAGCGGCCAGGGCGAACACCAGGGAAGACAGCGGCCCCATCGACCACCCTAGCAGCATGGCCTGCTTCCGCCCGAGGCGCTGCGTCAGGGCCGCACCGGGAATGAACACGACGGCGGAAACGGCCGTGGTCAGCGACAGAGCGATGCCGATCTCGACCGGCGATGCGCCGAGGCTCTCGACGAATAGGGGCCAGATGGCGGCGTAGACCCCGCTGCCGATCCCCCAGACCAGATTGGCCAGAACGAGCAGGGCGTTATTGCGGTCGAGGTGGAGGAGCCTGGCCAGCACGAGACCTGGTCCTGACGGGCAGTGAGTGGGTCGGCCGGACCTACCCTACCGCATGCCGGCGCCCGCCGCCAACCAGTGCGGCCCAGCAGGCGTCAGCACGCGCCCCTGCAGGCGGGCAGTCTGCCGCGCGCGGGCGGCCGCCAACCCGTGCGATCCTGCCGGTGTGCCTCGCCGCGGCCGCAGGTGGGGCAGCACCGGCCAGGCCGCTCGTCAGCGCGCGCTGGCGAAGGTGGCCGGCGCAGTGCGGGTCAGGTCGGCCAGGGGGATGTGGCAGACGATCTGATGCCCGTGGCCGGCGTCCTGCACCGGCGGCGGGATCTCGTCGCAGACGGCGCCCAGGTAGCGGGGGCAGCGCCCGGCGAAGGGGCAGCCGGCCGGGCGCTCATCCGGCCGCGGTACGGGGCCGTGCAGCGGGATCCGCTCCCGACGCAGGCTGGGATCCGGCAGCGGAACGGCGGAGAGCAGGGCCTGCGTATACGGGTGCTGCGGCCCGCGCAGCAGGTCGTCGGTCCGGCCCAGCTCCACGATCTTCCCCAGGTACATCACCCCGATGCGGTCGGCCAGATAGCGGACCACGCCCAGGTCATGAGAGATGAACAGGTAGGCGGTGCCGTGCTCGCGCTGCAGGTCCAGCAGCAGGTTGAGGATGGCGGCCTGGACGGAGACGTCGAGCGCCGAGACGGCCTCATCGCAGATGACCAGCCGCGGATCGGCGGCGAACGCGCGCGCGATGCTGGCACGCTGCTTCTCGCCGCCGGAGAGTTGCGCGGGGTAGCGATCGTAGTAGTCGGGACCGAGGTGGACCGCAGCGAGCAGGTCCAGCACCCGCGCGCGGGCGGCGCGGCCGCGCAGACCCAGGAAGAGCTCGACCGGGCGCTGGATGATCTCCCCCACCGTCTGGCGCGGGTTGAGCGAGGCGTCGGGGTTCTGGAAGACCATCTGCAGGTCGCGCCGCAAGGGCGCCGGGCGCCGCTCGACGGGGCAGGTCACGTCGCGACCGAGGAACCGGATGGCGCCTTCCGACGGCTCGAGCAGCCCGGCGATGGTCCGCGCCAGCGTGGTCTTGCCACAGCCGCTCTCACCCACCAGGGCCAGCGTCTCGCCCGGCGCGATGTCGAAGCTGACCTGATCCACGGCCCGGACCGGCTGGCCGCCGCCCAGGCGCAGCAGGCGGTGGAGCGTGCCCGCGCGGCTGCCGTAGGTCTGGCTGAGCCCGCGTACCTCCAGGATGGGCGCGACCCCCTGCGCCAGCGCGCCGGACGTGCCGCCCCGCGTCTGGACCTGCGCTTGGAGCCGCCCGTCGCGCCACGGCGCCTCATGGTGGGGCGAGGAAGCGAGCGGCCCGCGCCGCGCGGGCGGCGCCGGCTCCGCGGATAAAGCGCGCCGAGGCGGCGCGGCCGCCCGACCATCATCAGCCTCTCCGTCCCCGTACGTCGGCCCGAGGCGGCGCAGGGCCCAGGCCGGCACGCTGGCCCAGAAGTGGCAGCGGGAGCGGTGGCCGGCGCCGTCGCTCCCGTCTCCCGCGACGGGCAAGAGACCGGCGCCGGTGGCGCTGGCGCCCGCGGCGAAGAGCGGGGGCGGGGCCTCGCGGCAGACGTCGGCGGCCAGGCCGCACCGGGGGGCGAAGACACAGCCGTTCGGGCGCGAGGTGCGTGGTGGGAGGTGGCCGGGGATCGGCTGCAGACGGGCCGCGCTCTTGGCCACGTCCAGGCGGGGCACGCACCCCAGCAGGCCGACGGTGTAAGGGTGGCGCGGCTGGTGGAAGAGGCCGGTCACGTCCGCCTCCTCCACCACCTCGCCGGCGTACATGACCGCCACCCGATCGCACACCTGCGCGATGACGCCCAGGTTATGGCTGATGTACAGGATGGCGGCGTCCACCTGGCGCTTGAGCCGGTTGACCAGATCGAGGATCAGGGCCTCCGTCGTCACGTCGAGCCCGGTGGTCGGCTCGTCCATGATGAGCAGGGCGGGGTCGTTGATCAGCGCCATGGCGATGACCACCCGCTGCTGCTGCCCGCCGGAGAGCTGGTGGGGATAGCGTCGCGCGATCCCGGCGGGATCAGGCAGGCCCACACGGTCGAGCAACTCGATGGCGCGCTGCCAGCACTCGCGCTCGGACCGTCCGGTGTGGACGCGATGGGCCTCCGCCACCTGTTCGCCGACGACGAGTGACGGGTTCAGCGCCGTCTGGGGGTCCTGATAGACCATGGCCATGCGCGAGCCCCGCAGCCGGCGCAGGTCGGCCGGCGGCAGCCCGATCAGCTCGCGCCCGTGGAGGCGAATGGACCCGGCGGTGACGCGCCCATTCTCGCCCAGGTAGCCCATAATGGCGTAGGCCAGTGTGCTCTTGCCGCAGCCGGATTCCCCGACGATGCCGAGCGTCTGCCCGGCCGGCAGGACCAGTGACACGTCCCGCACCGCCTGGACGGTGCCTCCGCGCGTGGCGTAGGCGACGCTAAGATGGTTCACCTCCAGCACCGGCCGGCCGTGCGACGGCTGAACCGGCGCCAGGCGCGGCGCGGCGCCGCCGGCGTGGCCGTTGGACCGGCTTCGTCTTTCGCCAATCATCGGCGTCATGCTCCTGTGGCCCGATCTAGCTCATGGCTGATGCCGTCCGCCACCAGGTTCATGCCGACGACCAGCGTCGCCACGGCGGCGGCCGGTGCGAGGGCGATCCACGGCGCGACGAGCAGGAAGTTGCGGGCCTCGCTGATCATCAGGCCCCAGTCTGGCGTTGGCGGCTGCACGCCCAGACCGAGAAAGCCGAGCGAAGCCCCGAGCAAGATGGCGTAGCTGATGCGGATGGCGCCCTCGACGACGATGGGGCCGGTGATGTTGGGCAGGATCTCGCGCGCCATCACGTAGAGGCTGCGCTCGCCACGCAGCTGCGCGGCCTGCACGTACTCCAGCGAGCGCTGCGCCAGCACGGCGCTGCGTACCACCCGCGCCACGCGGGGCATGAACACGATGGCGATGCCGATGACCACGTTGTGCGTGGCCGGGCCGACCATCGTCAGGAGCAGCAGGGCCAGCAGGAGCGACGGGAACGACATCATGGCGTCCATCAGGCGCATCAGCACCTCGTCGAGCAGGCCGCCGAAGTAGCCGGCGACCATGCCGACGATGAGACCCAGCAGGAGACCCAGGAGCGTGGCGCTGCTGGAGAGCAGCAGGATTCCGCGGGCCCCGACCACGACGCGGCTGAAGACGTCCCGCCCAAACTGGTCAGTCCCGAACAGGTAGGTGAAGGACGGGGGCTGCAGCTTGTGCTCGATATGGAACTCAGTGGCCGGATACGGCGCCAGCGCAGGGCCAACGATGGCCAGCATGACGTGGAGCGTGACCAGGGCCAGCCCGGCGGCAGTCACCGGCCGTGAGAGCAGGGCGCGCAGGAACGCCCAGCCGCCCCAGCCTGCTCCCGAGACGGGGACGCGGAGACCCCGAGTCGCGGCGGTCTCGACGGCGCGATATTCGGGCAGGACGTGCGGCGCCACACGTGCGCGAGCCCCTGCCGGAGGCGCGGCGGTGGTCGTGGCTCGGCCAGACTGAGCCGGCGAGTGAACGGTGGATGTAGCGGCCATAGATCCTTGAGCCATCCTTCCTTAGCTGAACCGGATGCGCGGGTTGAGGCGCGCATACAGCAGGTCCGCGATGAGATTGGCGAGGCTGTAGATGGAGGCGGTGACCAGGGTCACGGCCTGCAGCACGGGCACGTCGCGGAAGCTCACCGCCTCCAGGAGGAGGCGCCCGATGCCCGGATAGCTGAAGACGTTCTCCACCACGATCAGCCCGCCGACCAGCCAGCCCACGTTCATGGCGATGACGGTGATGGTGGGCAGCAGGGCATTGCGCAGGGCGTGCTTGATGATGACGGCGTGCCAGGGCAGGCCCTTGAGTACGGCCGTCCGCACGTAGGCGGCGCGCAGCACGTCCACCATGCTGGCGCGGGTCATACGCGCGGTATGGGCCAGCATCACCAGCGTGAGCGTCAGGGCCGGCAGGATCAGGAAGTGCAGCACCTCCAGGGGATTGGCCCCTGGATCGATCATGCTGGAAGGGGGGAACCAGCGCAGCCAGCTAGCGAAGACCAGGATCAGGACGACGCCGGTCACGAACTCCGGCAGCGAGACGGCGACGAGGGTGCCGACGGAGATGGCGGCGTCTGGCCAGCGGTTCCGGCACATGCCGGCCACGACGCCCAGGAGGATGGCCAGCGGGATGCCGATGGCGAAGGCCAGCGCTGCTAGCGCCAGCGACTTGCCCAGGCGCTGGGCCAGGATGGGGCCCACGGGGACACCCATACGCAGGGATTCCCCGAGGTCGCCGCGGACGGCGCCGGAGATCCAATCCACGTAGCGCTCGACCGGGGAGCGGTCGAGCCCCAGCTTGGCGCGCACGGCGGCCAGGCTCTCCTCAGTCGCCTGCTGGCCCAGGATGGCCTGGGCCACGTCTCCGGGCAGCAGCTCGGTAATGGCGAAGATGGTGACCGAGATGAGCCACAGGGTGAAGGCCATGAACACTAGCCGCCGGATGAGAAAACGGGCCATCGGTGTGAGTACTCCTTACGTGGTGGTCAGGTGGTGATCACCACTTGATCACCATCACCGCTTCAGCCAGGTGCTGTGGAACAGGTACCAGGGGATGGGATGCACGCGATAGCCCTGGACGTTGTCCCGCATGGCGCTGATCGTAGAGCGGAAGATGGGCATGACGACGCCGACGTTCTCGCTGACCCAGCGCTGGATCTCGTAGTAGAGCTGCTTACGCCTGGTGGCGTCGGTTTCGGCGCGGGCCTTGACGATCAGGGCATCCAGCTCGGGGCTCTTCACGTTGGCCTCGTTCCACTTGGCCTCGGAGTGGAACATGATGGAGACGAGCTCGTCGGGTGACGGCCGGAAGTTCCAGCTACTCATGAAGAGCGGGACCTTCTGGTAGATGTCCTTCCAGTACGGCGCGTCGGGGTGGTGCTGCAGCGTGAGGCGGATACCGGCCTGCCTCGCCTGCTCCTGGTACGCCAGGGCGAAGGCCTTGTACTCGGGCCGGTCGGCATTGACGTGCAGCGTGAGATCGAGGCCGTTGGGATAGCCCGCCTCGGCCAGGAGCTGCTTAGCGCGGGCGATGTCCTGCTTCTTGATGACCTGGCTGGGGTCGTAGAACGGGTGGTTCTTGTGGAAGGGATGGTCGTTCCCCAGGGAGCCGGTGCCCAGCAGCACGGCCTGCTCGATGGTGGCGCGGTCGGCGACCAGCTTGAAGGCCGTGCGCACGCGGTTATCGGTGAACGGCGGCTTATCCATCTGCATGGCGATCAGGTTGACGTTGCCGCTGGGGACGACCTCCACGCGCAGGCCGGGCTGCTTGAGCGGGGCCACCATCTCCGGCGCCACCTCGCCGATCATGTCGATCTGGCCGGCGACCAGGGCCGCGATGCGGGCGTTGGGCTCCGGCATGAGGTAGTAGTGCAGCTCATCCAGGTACGGCAGCCCCTGCTGCCAGTACTCGGGATTGCGCCGGAGCACGATCCGCTCGCCGCGGTTGAACTCGCGGAAGATGAACGGCCCGGTGCCGACCGGGTCCTTGAGCAGCTGCTCGTCGGACCGGTCGCGGGGGAGGATGGCGGTCTGAGGGATGGCGACCAGGTAAGGGAGGTCGGCGTTCGGCGCGGTGAGGCGAAAGACGGCCGTCTCCGGATCGGGCGCCTCCACCGTCTCGATGATGCTCAGGACCGAGCGCACCACCGACCCGGTCTGGGGATCGAGGATGCGCTTGAAGGTGCGCGCCACGTCTTCCGCAGTGAACGGCGTGCCGTGATGGTGCTTGACGCCGGCGCGCAGCTTGAAGGTCCACGTCTTGCCATCCGCGCTGGTGGTCCAGGAGTGGGCCAGGAGCGGCTTCGGCTGGAGGTCGTAGTCGACGCGGACCAGGGTGTCCCAGATGTGCTGGTGCATGGGGTAGCAGTTGGAGGTGCACGTCTGGGGGTCCATGCCGCCGTTCGGGCCGGTGGGTTCGCCCTGCCATGCCACGCGCAGCGTACCGCCGCGCTGGGGCTGGCCGGCCGGCTGTCCCTGCGCGCCGGGGGCCCCGACGCCGCCCTCCTGCGGGGCGGCGCTGCGCCCACAGGCGGCCAGTAATCCACCTGTTGCGAGCGACGCGCCTCCCAGAAGCCCCCAGCCAATGACGTGGCGCCGGCTGCCGCTAGGGCGAAGCCAGAAGCGCCCGGAGTTGGTGTGCTGCCTCATGGTCCCCTCCTATCACACTGCCACCGCGGTGCCGGCCGCCGAAGACGCGGACGCCATGGCACCAGGGGAGGGGGAGGCAGGCAGATGTAAGGAGGCTATCGCTGCACCACCAGCGCAGCGCGCCAGATCCGGGGGCCAGGTGAACGCTTGGAGCGCCCACCGGTAGCCACGACCGGCTCTTCCTTCTGCCTACGAGGTTAGCTGACGGGTTCGGGCTGGAAGAGTTGCCCTATCCAGGAGCCGGCAGGCCGGTTACCCGACCACCAGCGCCTGGAATTCACCCCAAAGCGTGGTTCCCCCGTTCCCCCGGCCGGCGCCGGAGGATTCAGCGAACGACTTTGCCGCGGAGCGACGCTTGCAAGACACTTGCAAGTTCGATGCCGCCGGCACCGCGGTGCGTTTGGTACCAGTATACACCCCATCCTCAACGTTTCCCTCAACGCGCGTCTGGGTGCCCCTCCGCCCGCACCCCGCCCCGACGCCGCGAGGGCAGCCCTCACCCCCTGGCCCCCACTACCGCACGCGGGCGAGGGGGAATGGACCTCACCCCCTGGCCTCCTCTCCGCGTCGGAGAGGGGAAACGACGGCCATGGGGAGATGAGGGACCTGGCTCTCTTCGGCCGGCGCTGCTCCGGGGGAGGACAGCTCTCACCCCCTTCCACCGCGGCCGCACCCACCCCAGGCCCCACCCTGCCGGGCGGCGTGGCCCCCGCCACGTTCGCTCTGACGCGGGCGAGGGGGAACGAAGGCCACCGGCGTGCGCTGTGGCCGAAGGAGGTGAGGTCTTTCGTCTCTCCCGGCGCAGCCGCAGCCGAAGGGAGGACAGATCCCCTGCGGCCCGAGCGGGAGGTGCTGCGCGTGGCGCGGGCACTTGAGGGGCGAGCGGCAGGGCGGGTACGATGAGGAGATGACGGGAAGAGGAAGGTGGGCTGCACGCTCTACCGGGATTGGCCCGGCCACTGTGGGGCACCGGCGATAGGGGCTTGAGCCCCGCCAGCCGCGGTTGGCGGGCTTCCGCCGGGTCGGTAGGTGCCGCCGATGGGCGTTGGCAGACCACCATTCGGGGGTGACGCCAGTGAGCGTTGGCAGATCACCAGATGAAGGGGAACCGGCGGCGCCATCGCTGCGGGTATGGAGAGCCAACAGAGGGGTAGACGGACCACCGCATGGAGGGGATCATTCCCCCATTCGTGTTATTGATGATGCTTCTATTGTCAAGAGAGGTGTAGACGGACCACGGGGGGGAGGGGACAGCCGGCGGCGCCACCCACGTCGCCATCGAACGTAGCGGGAGGGGGCTCGACAGATCACCAGGTGAAGGAGACGACCGATGCAAGGGAAGAGCACGCGACGCAGGCTGATGACGGCGGCAGCCGTCAGCTCGCTGGCCACGATCCTGGGGGCCGCCTGCGGCCCGCTGGGTGGCGGCCAGCCGGCCGCCAAGTCCGGCGGGGCCTCGTGGCCTGCCGAGCTCACCTGGCTCACCTGGTCCTACGACAACCAGTGGCTGACGCCGACGTACGACCAGGTGGCGGCGTCGTTCGCGGAGCAGCACCCGCAGACGAAGCTGACGGCCGCGGGAGCGGGAGGCAACTACCGTGAGAAGTACACGACGCTCGTTGCTGCCGGCACACCCCCGGACGTGGCCGACCTGCACCACCAGAACCTGGTGCGCAATGCCGGGCCGGCCGGCCTGGCCATCGACCTGACCCCGCTCCTCCGGCGGGATCCATATCCCAGGGACTACGTCGGCTGGGAGCCGTACGCCTGGCTGCGCAAGCAGTACGCCGTTCCCTGGGCGATCCAGAGCACGGCCATCTTCTACAACAAGGCCCTCTTTGACGCGGCGGGGGTGCGGTACCCCACGGAGACGTGGACGTGGGAGGACTTTCTGGAGGCGGCGCGGCGGCTCACCAAGCCCGGCGTCGACGCCAGCAGCAGCATCTGGGGGGCGGCTGACCAGGGCGGGCGCAATGTCGGCTGGATCAACGCCATGCTGAACGCCTTTGGGGGAGGGGTGTTCAAGAAGGACTACTCGGCGCCCTTGATCACGGCGCCTGAGTCGATTGCCGGGCTGGAGTTCCGCGCTTCCTGGGGCCCGAAGTGGAAGATCACGCCTGACCAGCCTGGGGGCGCGTCTGGCCAGTTCAACAACGGCAATGTGGCCATGGCCACCAGCGGCTCCTGGTTCGTCGCCAACGTCAAGCAGAATGCCCAGAGCCGGCTGATGACCTCGCAGGTGCCCTGGGACGTGGCGCCTGTGCCGCGGGGCGGGGCGCGCCGCGCGGGCCTGACGCATGAGCTGGGCACAGGCATCCCCACCGGCGTGCGCAACGTGGATGCCTCCTGGGCCGCCCTGCGCCACGTGACCAGCCCGGCGGGGCTGGTGCCGTTCGCCCAGATTGGGCGCACGATCCCGCCGCAGCGCTCGCTGTGGAAGGAGGCGCTGCCGTCCGACGGTCTGCCCCCCAGCTTCAAGCAGGCCTTCCTCGATGTGTGGGAGCAGATCAACGTCGACGTACCGTTCGTCCCCAGGTGGACGGAGATGGATACGGCCTGGCAGGAGGAGCTGGATAAGGTGTGGACGGGCGAGCGCCCCGTCCGTGACGGCGCGGCGGCGCTCAGCCAGCGCCTGGAGGCGCACCTGCGCCAGCTCAAGGGAGAGGGACTGCTCTAGGCGGTAGGCGGACGCCCCTCTCCGCGCTTCCTGCAACCATGACGACGCGGGCCGCGCCGGGACGGAGGACGTCACCCCCTTCGGTCGGGGCCGCGCCGGGAGGAAGGAGGGACGTCACCCCCTGGCCCCCTCTCCGACGCGGAGAGGGGGAACGACGCCCGCGGGGAGAGGGTCTCGCCCAAGACCGCACACTGCCCCGTCCCGACACGGGGGTGTGGGGACGCGGAGAGGGGGCGAGGGCCACGGCTGTGGGGCTTGGCTGAGCCGCCCCTGCGCCGATGCGGGGACGGGAACGACAGCCCTGGTTTGGCGCCATTCGGACCTCTTGCGCGCACCGTCGCACCTCTGGGATGGCTCTGGGATGGCGGCTCTCCCCACGACGGGCCGCTGCTTCCGCTCTCGCTCACCGTCGCACCTGTGAGATAGGGGCGCGCAGTGCAAGCGGTCCCGCGCTGGCGGCCGCGCACCATCGGACCTCTGGGATAGGGGAGCACGGGGCACCGGCCGCTGAGGACGTTGGACGCACACCGTCGCGGCTGTGGGATGGCGAGGGGCTGAGGCGTGGATGAGAGCTGGGTCGGCGGGGAGCCCGCCGGGCACGTCTGAGGGGCTGAGTTCACGTGCCCAGCTCATGCTCAGCTCATGCTCATGCTCATGCCCAGCTCATGCTCAGCTCATGTTTAAGTCGGTGATCTGCTGGGCGGCGTTGCGGAAGGTGTCGGCCAGCGGGGCCTCGTTCCTGGTGAAGGTGGCGGCTACGGCGTCGGCCCAGATCTTCTTGGACTCGGTGTCCTTGAGGAAGAACTGCTCGGGCCGGGCGTAGTTGCCTTTGATCGGCTCGATGAAGGCCCGCAGGTTCTTGTCCGCCAGCTGCGGGTAGGTCTTCTTGGTCAGCTCGATGAAGCGCTCCTGCCAGCTCTTGCGCGGGGGCTGCTGCCCAACGATGGAGGTGGCGATCTCCATCCAGGGGTCGCTCTGCAGGAACTTCATGAACTCCCAGGCCAGGTCGAGGTGCTTGGTGCCGTTCCAGATGGCCCAGCCATCCACCGTGGCCCCGCCGTCCCGCTGCACCGGCCCCTTCGGCAGCTGGGCTACGTCCCACTGGCCAGCCAGATCTGGCTCCTCCTTGATCCAGCGGGCCAGGATCCAGGAGCCGTCCAGGAGCATGCCTAGCTTGCCGGCGGAGACGGCGTTCCAGGCAGCCTTGAAGCCGAGCCCCTCGGCGCCGGTGATGTCCTTGCCTTGGGCGAGGGCGCGGTCCTTGTGCATGCGGTCGTGGAGCCACTGCAGGGCGCCCAGCGCCTGGGGCGAGCCGAAGACGGCCCGCCGGTTATCCTTGGGATCCACCTGGTTGCCCCCATTCTGGCGGATCAAGATCCCCGGCCGCGGGAAGTTGATGG
>DAOTTI010000146.1:0-10059 GCA_034437795.1 Chloroflexota bacterium
CCATCAACTTCCCGCGGCCGGGGATCTTGATCCGCCAGAATGGGGGCAACCAGGTGGATCCCAAGGATAACCGGCGGGCCGTCTTCGACTCGCCCCAGGCGCTGGGCGCCCTGCAGTGGCTCCACGACCGCATGCACAAGGACCGCGCCCTGGCGATGTCCGCGGACATCACGGGGGCGAGCGGCCTGGGCTTCCGCAACGTCTACAACGCTGTGGCCGCCGGCAAGCTAGGCATGCTCCTGGACGGCTCCTGGATCCTGGCCCGCTGGATCAAGGAGCAGCCGGACCTGGTGGCGGAGTGGGACGTAGCCCAGCTGCCGAAGGGGCCGGTGCAGCGGGACGGCGGGGCCACAGTGGATGGCTGGGCCATCTGGAACGGCACCAAGCACCTGGACATGGCCTGGGAGCTGGTCAAGTTCCTGCAGAGCGACCCCTGGATGGAGATCGCCACGTCGATTGTGGGGCAGCAGCCCCCGCGCAAGAGCTGGCAGGAGCGCTTCATCGAGCTGACCAAGAAGACCTACCCGCAACTGGCGGACAAGAACCTGCGGGCCTTCATCGAGCCGATCAAAGGCAACTATGCGCGGCCTGAGCAGTTCTTCCTCAAGGACGTGGAGGCCAAGCGCATCTGGGCCGACGCCGTGACCGCCACCTTCACCAGGAACGAGGTGCCGGTGGCGGACGCCTTCAAGCGGGCGGCGCAGCAGATCAACCAACTGCACGGCCTGTAGGCGTGGTGCCCGCCCCAGGGCAACCAGGGCAACGCGTGCCCACTGGGGGACGCTCCACGTTCGCCAGCGGCCGCTTCAGGGCAACCAGGGCAGCGTTCCCACTGGAGCGCGGGGCAGCGCTGGGGCGGTGCGTCCTGGCGCGGCCGCATCCCAGCGCGAGGCGCGGGACGTGCGGCCGCGTCTTATCCTTGGGAATGGAGCATGCTCGCCATTCTCACGTAGGAGGAGCGTGATGGCTACGGCTGGGGTGGATGCGGCGCGCGCACGCGCCGACGCAGGACTCTTGGAGCGGTGGTTTCACCTCACCGAACGGGGGACGACGGTCGGGACGGAGGTCCGTGCCGGCGTCACCACGTTCATGGTGATGGCCTACATCATATTCGTGAATCCGGCCATCCTGGGCTTTTCCGGCATCAGGGACCTGGAGCCGCGGGGCCTGCCGTTCGCGGCGGTCTCGGCGGCCACGGCGCTCCTGGCGGGTCTCCTGACGATCGCCATGGGGGTGTTCACCAACTACCCGTTCGCCATGGCCGCCGGCCTGGGCCTGAACGCGGTGGCCGCCTTCCAACTGCGGGTGCAGAGCAACCTGCCCTGGGAGGCGGTGATGGGGGTCTTTTTCTGGGAAGGGCTGGTGATCACCATCCTGGTGCTGACCGGCCTGCGCGAACTGATCATTGACGCCGTGCCGATGTCGCTCAAGCGCGCCACCGGGGTGGGCATTGGCCTGTTCATTCTGTTCATCGGGCTCAACCAGGCCGGCTTTATCCGGCCGGGGCCGTCGCCGGCTGATCCGGTGGCGCTGGCCGACCTGCGCACCTGGCCCTTCGCCGTCGCGGCCTTCGGCCTGGTCCTGACGGCGGTGCTCCACGCCATGGGCATCCGCGGGTCGCTGCTCATCGGCATCCTGGCGACCACGGTGGTCGCCGTCATCGTCAACTACGCCACCGGCCTGACGGCCTTCACCACCCCAGGCGTGGCCCGCCTGCCAGCGTCGCTGGTGGCGCTGCCGGACCTCTCGCTGATCGGCCGTTTTGACCCGATTGGCGTCTGGACGCTGTTCCCTGCCGGCGTCCTGGGAGCGCTGCTGGCCATCTTCTCGGTGATGCTGTCCGACTTCTTCGACACGATGGGGACCGTGATGGGGATCTCGGCCGAGGCGGGCTGGCTGGACAAGGAGGGACGCCTGCCCGGCCTGAAACGGATCCTGCTGGTGGACTCGCTCGGCGCGCTCTTCGGCGGCGTCTTCTCCACCAGCTCCAACACGACCTACATCGAATCGGCCGCCGGCGTGGCCGAAGGCGGGCGGACCGGCCTGACTTCCGTCGTTACAGGGCTGCTCTTCATCGCCGCCGTCTTTGTCAGCCCGTGGGCGGGGATCATCCCCAAGGAGGCCACCGCCCCGGCGCTGGTGATCGTGGGCTACCTGATGTTCCTGGTGGCCCGTGAGATCCCCTGGGACGACTTCGAGCACGCCCTGCCGGCCCTGCTGACGATGACGCTGATGCCCTTCACGTACAGCATTACCAACGGCATCGGCGTCGGGTTCCTGGCCTACACCCTGATCAAGGTCTTCCGCGGCAAGGCCTACCAGGTGCACCCCCTGATGTGGATCGTCTCGGCCCTCTTCGCCATCTACTTCGCTTTCGGCATTCGTTAGCCGGCAGTTATCGTCGGCGGCACCCTCAACCCTGGCCCAGATGAAGTAGCGAGTGGCGAGTGGCGAGTAACGAGTGGCGAGCCCGCCCCCGCGCAGGATGCCCGCCGGCGGCGGGACGACCATAGGGAGAGGGACTTGACCGGAGCCCTCACCGCCGCCCGCTCCGCGGGCTCTCGCTTGCCCACAGGGAGAGGGAACAGGGCGCCCATGAGAATGCGCTGCCCTCACCCTGACCCTCCCCCTGTGGGAGACGGAACTCCTCGCTGGCCGTGAATACGCCAGGCTAGGCCGCGCGGGGACGGCGGCGCCGGCGGTTCAGGTGCGCCAGCAGGCGAGACAGGGGCAGGGTATTGAGCACGTGGCGGGGCTCGGCCCAGCCACGGCGGGCCGTGGCGACGGAGTAGCGCATGTAGTCCAGGTGCAGGGCGGAGTGGGCGTCGCTGTCGCAGACCAGCATTACCCCCGCCTCGATGGCGCGGCGCGTCCAGACGTCGTCCAGGTCCAGCCGGTCAGGCTGGCCATTGACCTCGAGCGCCACCCCTTCTTCCGCGGCGACCTTGAGCACGGCGTCCAGCTCCACCTCATACTCCGGCCGGCGCAGCAGGCGCCGCCCCGTCGGATGGCTGAGCGCATGGACCAGGGGATGGCGCAAGGCGCGGATGATGCGGTCGGTCATCCGCTGGCGGCTCTGGCTGAAGGCGCTGTGGACGGCGGCGGTAACGAGGTCGAACTCCGCCAGGACGTCGTCGGGGTAGTCGAGGGTGCCGTCGGTGCGGATGTTCACCTCCGTGCCGTGGAGCACGCGGAAGGGGGCGTACCGCTCGTTGAGCTCATCCACCAGCCGGCGTTGGCGCCGGACGTCATCAGGGGAGAGGCCGCGGGCAACACCGAGCGACTGCGAGTGATCGGTCAACGCCAGGTAGTGGTAGCCCCGCGCGATGGCGCCCTCCACCATACGGTGGGGCGGATCGTGGCCGTCGCTCCAATCGGTGTGGACGTGCAGGTCCCCCTGGATGTCCTCCAGCGTGACCAGCCTTGGGATGCGATGGCGCTGCGCGGCCTCGATCTCGCCACGGTTCTCACGCAGCTCCGGCGGCATCCAATCCATGTCCAGAGCGCGGTAGATCTCTTCCTCCGTCTCCCCGGCGATGCGCCGCCCGGAGGCGTCGAACAGCCCGTATTCAGAGAGCTTCCACCGGCGCTCGATGGCGATCGAGCGCAGGGCGATGTTGTGCTCCTTAGAGCCGGTGAAGTATTGCAACGCCGCCCCGTACACGTTCGGGGCCATCACGCGCAGATCGATCTGGAGGTGGTCCTTGGTCAGGATGGAGCAGCGGGTCGGTCCCTTGGCCAGCACCTCCTGCACCACAGGGAGGGTGGTAAAGGCGTCCGCCACGGCCGCGGGCTGCTCCGACGCGACCAGGACGTCGATGTCGCCAATCGTCTCTTTCATCCGGCGGATGCTGCCGGCCGGGTGCGCCTGCAGTACGGCGGCGTGGCCCTGAAGCAGGCCCACCACCTCCTCCGCCGCCGGGAGCGCCACACCCAGGAGCATCCGCTTGGTCCGCTGCGCCACCCGCGCCGCCTCGCGGGCGATGCGCTGCTCCAGCTTCTCGCCAAAGCCGGGGAGGGTGCACAAGCGATGCTCGCGCGCGGCCAGCTGCAGGTCTGCGATGGTCGTGATCCCCAGGCGCTCCGTGAGCAGCTGCGCCCGCGCCGGTCCGATGCTGGGGACCTCCAGCAGCTCGGCCGCCGCCTCCGGCACCTGGGCCTTGAGCTGCTCGTAGTAGGTGGAGCGGCCGGTGTCCAGGAACTCGGCGATCTTGGCGGCGATCGATTCCCCGACGCCGTGGAGCTCCGTCAGGCGCCCCGCGCGGTGCAAGGCCTCCACGTCCTCGCTCGTGGCGGTGATGGCCCGCGCCGCCTCCTCGTAGGCGCGGATGCGGAACGGGTTCTCGCCCTTCAGCGCCAGCAGCTTGGCGATGCTTTCCAGCAACGTGGCGACCGCCTCATTCTTCCGTGCCATAGCTCATGCCTCCTCGCGCCGAAGCCTCCCTGCTCAAGGGTACCCGTTCCGCCTGCCTGGGCGATAGCGGTGGCGCCGGCGCCACCGCCAGGGCGACAGGCTACGATGACGCCTGCCGCTTGGCGGCGCCGGCTCCCCTTGTGGTCATCTGGCATCATCCGTGCCTTGACGAGCGCGCCGGCCGGCGCGCCAGATGACCGACACACCACACATGATGGGAGTGAGACGAGATTGGAACTGACGGTACACGCCGGTGACCTGGAGCGGAGCGCCCCGCTGGTGACGGCCCGCGTTCCGGCCGATGCGCTCCGTTCGGCCGGCGCGACGGGGGCCCTGGGGGCGGGGCCAATCGGCCAGGAAGCGGAAGGCGGGGCGTGCCTGCTGCGCCCACTGGATAAGGGTGCGGAAGGCGCCGGCCCCAATGGCTTGATCGTGGCTCAATATGATCCCGCCCGCGAGGCGCTGAGCTTCGTCGTGCCGGGCCTGCTTCCCGCCGGAAGCCGCCGCCGGTTCGCCGTCGTGGGCGGCGCCGCGGGGGCCGAGGCGCTGCAGCGCGCGCTCTTCCCCGTCTCGCTGGTCCAGAAGCTGGACCGCGTCATCTTCTGCGTGGCCGGCGAGCCGTTCGCCACCTACAACGTCCTCGGCGCGCGTCGGCCGTACTTCTGGCCGGTGCTGGGGCCGGCCGGCGCCAGCGTGGTGCGGGGTCAGGGTACGGGGGACCATCCTCACCACACCGGCATGGCCCTCAACTATGGCGGGCACAGCGAAGGCGGCTCGACCAACATCTGGTCAGACTGGGATGAGCCGCCCTACGGCCCGGGCGGGCGCATGCTGCACCGTGGCTTCCGGCAGGTGCTGGCGGGGCCGGTGTACGGCGAGGTGGTGCAGGATCTGACGTACGTCAACGCCTACGGCGATCCCATCATCGAAGAGGTGCGCACCATCCGCTGCTGGTGGGCGTCGCCGCAGGCGCGCTATGTTGACTTCACGTTTGAGGTGCTGCGCGCTCGTGATCGAGGGCCGCAGCCGTTTCTGTTCATGATCCGCCTGCCCAGCTTCTTCGACATCCCCAACACGGGGCGGATCACGAACGCGGCCGGCCATCCCGTACCGCCCGTCAGTCGCCAGGACCGCTATTACCGCGCCGCCTGGGTGGACGCCTCAGGGCCAACCGGCGACCCGCCGCCTCTGCCCCCCGCGGCGCCGCCGGAGACGCTACCCGACGTGCCCGGCGCGCGCCGCCCCAGGCAGGGCCCCGGCCAGGGCCCCTGGAACGGGATCGCCATGTTCGACCATCCCGAGAACGACGGCTTCCCCGGCGTCGTCGGCAAGTACGCGGGATCACTTGGCACGGTGCAGTTCACCCAGGCCCACTACCCGCCGGCCGGCGCCCCGCAGGGGCCCTTCACCTTCCGCCAGCGCGTCTACGTGCACGACGGCGACGCCGAGCAGTCCGGCGTGGCCGCTCGCGCCGCCGACTACGGCCGGCCCTGCACGGTCGACGTCCAGCCATAGCCAGCCACACCCCGCCTCCCTCGCTCCTCGCTACTCGGCCCTCGCTCCTCCGTGCCGGCTATCCGTGCTTGAGGACGATCCCCTCCATCACGTTGGCAACGTCCTCGGCACGGTCGGTCGCTTCGGCGAGGAAGTCATAGATCTCCCGCCACTTGATGCCCAGGGCCAGGGCCTCTACGCTGGTGGGATTGCTAAAGAGCGAGCGCAAGCCCTGGCGCAGCAGCGTATCGGCCTCATTCTCCAGCCGGTTGACCTCCACGGTGACCGGCAGCACGCGCTGCATCGTGTTCTTGTGGCGCAGCAGGGGCATCGCCTCTGCCAGGGACTGGGTCTGCTGCACCAGCACGTCGGCCAGCCGCCTGGCGGTCTCCGTCGTCTCCTGGATCTGGTAGATGTCCAGGCGCACGGCGGCCGCCCACATCTGATCGGCGACGTCGTCCAGGGAATGGATGAGCTGGGCGATGTCCTCGTGATCCAGGGGCGTGATGAAGGTCTGGTTCAGCGCCCGCATCACGTTGTGCGTGTAGGTGTCGCCGACGTGCTCCAGCTCGTGGATCCGCTCCAGCTTGATCGGCAGGTCCCCGTACCGGTAGTTGTAGAGCAGGTCCCGCACCGTGCGGGCCATCTCCACCAGGTTGGCCGCCGCCAGCTCAAACTGATCGAAGAACCGCACGTCTCTGGGGACAAGACTCAGCCGCGCCATAGGTGTGTCCTCCCGCGGGTCTCTCAGAAAATGGTCCGGCCCCCATGGGGCAGGAGTGTCAGAAGGGGCAGGACCGCCATGTCCATGGTTAGGAGTCGTTCACCACACTACGAATCGTTCACCACGCGCCGGTCAATGGAGCCCGACCAGCCGGAAGGCCGTAGCCACCAGCCAGGCGACCATGGCGCAGATAGGGAAGGTCACGATCCAGGCAATGACGATCTCCCTGGCCACACCCCAGCGCACCGCCGACAGGCGGCGCGTCGCGCCGACGCCCATGATGGCCGTACTGATGGTATGAGTGGTGGAGACGGGAATGCCCAGGCGGGAGGCCACCTCGATCACCGTGGCGGCCCCCGTCTCCGCGGCAAAGCCGTGGACCGGCTCCAGGCGCGTCACGCGAACCCCCAGGGTGTGGATGATCCGCCAGCCGCCGAAGGCGGTGCCGAGCCCCATGGTGATGGCGCACAGCAAGATGACCCATACCGGCACCTCGAACTGCGGGAGCAGGCCGCCGGCCACCAGGGTCAGGCTGAAGGCCCCCATGAACTTCTGGGCGTCATTGCTGCCGTGGGAGAAGGCCATGAAGGCGGCGGAGGCGATCTGCGCGCGGGAGAAGATGGCGCGCACGGCCCTCGGCGCGACGTGATAGAAGACGCGGTAGATCACGGTCATCAGCACCAGCCCCGCGCCAAACCCGAGAATACTGGAGAAGATCAGCCCTTGCCCCACCTTGATCCAGCCATCAGCCAGTAGGACGCTGGGGCCAGCGGTGGCCAGGGCGGCCCCCGCCAGGCCGGAGATGAGCGCATGGCTCTCGCTGGTCGGTAGCCCGAAGCGCGCGGCCACGCTGCTCCAGATGATGATGCCCACCATCGCCGCGCCCACGGTAATCGGCGTCACGGCCTCCGGCTGGACGATGCCCTTACCGATGGTAGCGGCCACCGCCGTGCCGGACAGCGCGCCGGCGATGTTCATCACCACCGCCAGCAGCACGGCGACGCCAGGCGCGAGCACTCGCGTCGACACGACCGTGGCGATCGCGTTCGGGGCATCCGTCCACCCGTTCACGAACTCGGCCCCCAGCACCAGCAGCAGCACGAGCACGATCAACGGCGAGACGGCGGGCACCCCCTCAGTCATGGCGTCTCCAGTCCACGCGGCCGCTCCTCCGCATCAGCCATGCCATAGTAGCCCAGGCACCGCTCGCTGCACCATAGGCCTGAAGCTCTGGCGCTTGGGAGCAAACGCAATCCCTCGCGCCATGACCCCAGTGCAGGCGGCGCATCGCGGCGGAACTCGCCCCCGTCGGTCGTGGGCACGCCACACGAAGACGGACCTCACCCCCCTGGCCCCTCTCCGACACGGAGAGGGGGAACGAAGGCCTTGGCCGTGCGGCTTGGTCCCTCGCCGGGACGGAGCAGGGCTAGCGGGCCGTGAGGAGCAGACCTTGCCCTGGCCCGCACTATCCACGAGGCGGAGCCCTCACTCTCTCCCAAAGGGAGAGGGAACTCTCCCGTGGCCGTGAACAATCCGGGCTGAGTAGGTGCTGGTAGGTTCGTGCGGGACAGGACGGCCGGGCATCGATGGACAGGGCGGCGCGAACCTGCCAGCGGATACTTGGGCGGCAATCCTGGCCGGCCGCGGCCGTTCGGTATCCTCCGGCGTCGGCCGTTCCCTGGCGGACGCCCGACAGTCAGACGATCAGCCCCGGGGCTAACGACGAAGGACGTAAAGACGAGGGACCAAGCATAAGGACGAAGCACAAGCACCGGAGACCGACGACCAGGGACCGACGAACGAGGACGAGCCATGGCGAGATTCCGCGTAAGCTGCAACACCGTGCTGTTCGGCATGACCGATCTGGATACCGCGCTCCAGCACCTGGCCTGGGCCGGCTACGACGGGGCGGAGCTGGCGGCGCTGCCCAACATGGCCGACCACCTGCAGACGGGCCAGGGGAGGGAGTACGCGCAGCGCATCCGGCGTCAGGCGGCGGACCTGGGCCTGGACCTGGTCGCCATCGAGGCGGCCGCGGCTGACCCGCAGCGCCTGGAGGCGGTGCTGCAGACCGCGGCCGAGTTGGAGATCCCCGTGGTAGCCATTGGCTCCGGCGGCAAGACCGGCGACGAGGGGTCGTTTCGCCAGGCGGTCACTCAGGGGAAGCAGGTGGCCGAGATCGCCGGCCGATACGGCGTCACGCTGGCGCTGAAGCCCCACGTCGGCGCGGCTGTGTACAACACGGAGACGGCACTGCGCGCCTGGCGCGAGATCGGCTCGCCCCACCTGGGACTGAACTTCGATCCCAGCCACCTCCATCGCGCCAATGAGGACGTGGTGGCGGCGGCCCGCGAGTTCGGCCGCGCCGGCGCCATCGTCCACAGCCACTTCCGCGACTGCCCCGACCGCGGGCCACGGCCGGGGGCGCCGGAGCAGCAGATCCCCGGGCGGGGCGAGGTCGACATTCCGGCCGTGCTCCGCGTGCTGGCAGAGACCGGCTATCGGGGCGTGCTCAGCCTGGAAGTGATTGGCGCTAGGCAGTACCCGCTCTCCCGCGCCATGGGCATCGCCGCCGAGGCCCGCGGCTATCTCCGGCGCTGTATCCAGGAGCTGGGCTAGCTCGCTACCGGCTCAAGCGGGGCTAATACGGCGGGAGGCGCAGGAACCAGCGCGCCCCCAGCAGGTTGCTCAGGACGGATACTGCCAGGAGCAGCCCGAAGATGGCCGGCCACGGCCCAGGAAGGGGACGCCGCAGCCCCATCGCCACCAGCACGAGCAGGAAGGGCGTGAAGTCCAGCGAGAAGCGGTAGCCAAACTGGTACCAGCCGGTGTTGTAGTAGAGGACGTTCGGCACTGCCACCAGGAGGGTACTCAGCCCCGCGGCCAGCGCCAGGCGCCGCTCCTGAGGTCGGGGCCGGCGAAGCGCGAAGACGAACGCGGGCGAGACGGCCCACAGCCCCGTCCCCCAGGGATCGAAGCGGACCGGAAAAGGGACCGGCTGGCGCGCCGCGGGCGTGGTGAAGCGTCGGCGCAGGTCCGCGGGGCCATCCAGCGTGCGCCACCACGCCGCCAGCTGCTCCCACTCTACCAGCGGCGGCGCGAGCAGCAGGGCGCGCAGGTTGCGCCCCAGGAAGTGCGTATTGAACTGCCCGTAGCGCCGCAGGTCCGGCGCCAGCACCGGCGCGACGCGCATGGAGCGATAGCCGAAGTCGAGCGGTGAGCCGAAGCGCAGGGCGTTCTGCGCCAGCAGGAGCCCGATCGCCACTGCCGGCGGGAGCGCAAAGAGAGAGGTCTGCCTGACGAAGGAGCGCCACGCAGGCGTCCGGCGCTGCGCCAGGAGCAGCCAGAAGATGCCGCCGAAGAGCGCCGGCGGGCGCGCCAGCAGCGCCGCGGCCAGCGCCCCGCCGGCCCTTGGTGGCCGGCGGGG
>DAOTTI010000147.1:0-17204 GCA_034437795.1 Chloroflexota bacterium
CGGCGGGCCGCCGGACCAGTCCGCTGCGCCCCACCCGCCGGCCGTCCCCGCCGTGGCCTCACCCTCCGCGGGCATCACCGTCGCCCCCAAGAAGGAGCGGAGCGCAGCGCCGGTGGAGCCGGCGCCGACCGGCGCCGAGCGGCCGGCCAACTTCCGCTGGCAGCTGCCGTCGACGGCCATGCTCTCCATGACCGCAGCCCAGCAGATCAGTCAGGCGGAGCTCACGGAAAAGAGCCGCATCATCGAGCGTACCCTGGCCGCCTTCAACGTGCCGGTGACCGTGACCGAGTACCGCGTCGGTCCTACCGTGACGCAGTTCTCGCTCAAGCCGGACGAAGGCGTCTCGGTCAAGAAGATCAAGGCCTACGAGGCGGACCTCCAGCTGGCCCTGGCGGCCAAGACGCTCCGCATCGAGCTGCCCGTGCCCGGCCGGCCCGTGGTGGGGATTGAGATCCCTAACTCCGGCATCGCCACCGTCGGGCTGCGCGAGGTCCTGGAATCCCCCCAGTTCTTGGAGCACAAGGGGCGCCTGCGCCTGGCCCTGGGCCGCGACGTCGACGGCATCCCGCGCGTCGGCGACCTGACGCGCATGCCCCACCTGCTGATTGCGGGGCAGACCGGCTCGGGGAAGTCGGGGTGCGTCAACGCCATCATCGCCTCGCTCCTCTTCCAGGCCACGCCGGACGAGCTCAACTTCATCATGATCGACCCCAAGGTGGTCGAGCTGGCCGAGTACGACGGCATTCCGCACCTGCGCTATCCGGTAGTCGTGGACCTGGCCGAAGCCGGCAAGGTGCTGCTCTGGGTGGTGGAAGAGATGGAGCGACGCTACCGCGTGATGGCCGAAGCCGGGTTCCGGCACATCGACGCCTACAACCGCTCCCTGGCCACACGCCCGCCGCCGGCGCCTGGCGGCCCACCGCCCAAGCCCTTCCCGTACCTGGTGGTGCTGATCGATGAGCTGGCCGACCTGATGATGTTCGCCCCCGGGGACGTTGAGCCGGCCATCTGCCGGCTCACGGCCAAGGCCCGCGCCGTGGGCATTCACCTCGTCGTCGCCACGCAACGCCCATCGGTGGACGTGGTCACTGGCCTGATCAAGGCCAATATGCCGTCCCGCATCGCCTTCGCCGTCAGCAGCCAGATCGATTCCCGCGTGATCCTGGACATGGCCGGCGCCGAGTCGCTCCTTGGGCGCGGCGACATGCTCTACCTGCCGGTCGACCAGGGCAAGCCGATCCGCGTGCAGGGCACCTGGGTCACCGACGAGGAGATCTCTGAGCTGGTCCACTTCTGGAAGAAGCAGGGCAGCCCGCAGTATGTGGACAAGGCCGAGATCGAGGCCCTCACGCTCAAGGTGGAGGAGCATGAGAAGGGGGCCGACCGGCAGTCGCCTCTCCTGGAGCGAGCGCTGGCTCTCCTGCGGAGCTCCAGCTTCACCTCCGTCTCCCACCTGCAGCGCAAGCTGGGCATCGGCTACCCGCGGGCGGCGCGCCTCCTGGATGAGCTCGTGGAGCGGGGGCTGCTCGAGGCGGAGGAGGGCGGCGGGCGCTCCTACCGCGTCATCCACGACGCCCTCGACCTCGACTCAGACGACCTAGGATCGGAATGACCTCCCCCTTCGGCGCCTCGAACCCTAAACTGTCGTACTTTTCACCTTGAACTTTTTTGTATGTTGTATGTCCGAAGCGCATGAGCCCACGCTTGCCGAGCGTCTTGGCGCCCGCCTGGCGGAGCGCGGTGAGGTGCTGGCCGTCGCCGAAGGGGCCACTGGTGGCCTGCTGGCCCACCTCCTGACGCAGGTGCCGGGCAGCTCCCGCTGGTTCCGTGCCGGCATCGTCGCCTACACCGACTACCCCAAGCAGCTCCTGCTTCGCGTCGCTACGGAGACGATCGAGCAGCGGGGGAGCATCAGTCCGGAGGCCACGGTGCAGATGGCCCGCCTGGCGCGGCGCCTCTTCGCCACCGACTGGGCCATCGCCGTCACCGGCTACGCCGACGACCAGGCCCCCGCGCCCGACCGGCGCGCGCCGAGCGTGCCGGCCACCAATCCGCCGGGGGTGCCGCGGATCGAGTCCGAGCGTAGCAGCCCCCAGGCCGGCCTCACCTACATTGCCATCTCCGGCCGGGCGGCCGGAGCAGTCCCCGCCGGACGCGAGGACTTCCAATCGTGGGAAGAGTGGCTCCTGCCGGCCCCGGACCGCGCCACCTACAAGCAGGCCGCCGCGGAGCGCGCTATCGAGACCCTGCTCAAGATCATCGAGAGCTAGACCCGCCCCTCGCTCCTCGGCCCTCGCTATCCCCCCAGGTGATACGCCTCCACTCCCTGCGTGCGCAGGTAGGCGGCGAAGGCGTCATCCCCGTGCACGGTATAGACCACGCGCGGCCTGGCGCGGGCGACATACTCCACCAGCTCAGTGAAGTCTGCGTGGTCCGAGAGCCCGATCATCTCATCCACGCCGTAGCGGTACCGCGCGCGCGGATCGACCGCCCAGCCGGTAAGCATCACCGTTCGGAACCGTCCCAGAGGCGCGGTCACGGCCTGCTTCACGTGCGGCGGGCAGAGCACGACCTTGCCCTGCAGCGCGGGGACGCTGGCCAGGCTGAGCAGCTCATAGTCGCCCAGCGCCACCCCCTGCTGCTCGTAGAGCTTGGCCACGCCGTAGATGCTCTCATGGACGGCCACGCGGAAGCCGGCCCGCGTGAGCAGGCGCAGCGCCTCCTGGCCCTTCCCCAGCACGTAGCCGCACACCACGGGCACCACGTCCTGCTCCAGGCAGCGGCGCACGAAGTCCGCCAGTTGCGCCTCCACCTCGGCGATCGATGGGAAGCGATAGCGGGGGTGGCCGAAGGTGCACTCCATGACCAGCACGTCGCACTCGCGCACCTCCGCCGCGTCCAGGCACGGGGCTGGGCGCAGCTTGAAATCCCCCGTGTAGACCAGGCGCCGGCCGTCGTCGCCCGTGACCATGACCTGCGACGCGCCCAGGATGTGCCCCGCGGGGAACAATTCCAGCATCCGGCCGCGGTAGTGGTGAGGCTGGTGAAACGGGATCTCGGTCACGGCCGAGCGGCCGGTGCGCCGGCGATAGAAGGCCGCCGTGGCGGGGGTAGCCAGCACGTGCCCGTGCGGCGCGCAATGGTCGGAATGGCCGTGCGAGACGTACGCTACCGGCCGACGCGAGTGCGGATCGAGCCACAGATTGGCGTCCGCCAGGTGCAGGCCGCCGTCGTAGCGGAAGGGGATCAGGTCCGCGCCTGGCCCCAGGTCCAGCGCCAGCTGGGACCCGTCCACGCTGCCTGTGGCCCGGCGCGTCGCCCGTCCAGGCCGCGACATCGCCATACGACAGGGGAGTATACCCGCAGGCAGCCGGCCTAGTGGCAGGCTGCTCTCTTCGCGTCTGTCACAGCGTCACCACCATCCCGTCGTAGCTGGGCTCCAGCCCGCGCGGGGCCAGCAGCTCCACCAGCTCCTCGTAGGGCGGCGTGCCGTTGTGGCTGAAGTGGTGAGCGAGGCGCCGCGCACCAGGGGCCAGCAGCCCGAGCCGGTGCAGCTCCTCCTGGTGCGCGTCCATCTGACGCAGGTTCATGTGGGCGGTGCTGTCCTTGCCTGCGCCCGACGTCGAGTCGATGATGGCGGCGCCGAACCGCACGCCCTGCGCGCCCAGGTCCGCCAGCGCCTGCCAGGTCTCGTCGGGAAACGGGCCGGTATCGGTGGCGTAGAGCAGCGCCGGCAGACCGTCGCGTCCCTCCGCCTCCGGCCCGGCCATCTGCGGGACGGCGAAGAACATCGGCGCCAGGGCCGGCTCCGCGTGGCGGGCCGGCAGCGTCCAGACGCGGTACCGCCGCGGCGGCGCCGGCGCCGGCAGCTCAGCGCCGTCGGGGAAGCGCGGGTCAGGCGCTACCGGATTGCCGGTGCAGATGTCGACGTACTGTCCGGCCCCAATCGCGTGCGCCTGCAGGCGAAGCAGCTCAAAATCGATGGTGCGCCCCTCAGCGTACGCCAGCTTGGCGATCGACGCCTGGCTGGCGTAGACGTGGAGCAGCGGCAGGGGCGTGGCGCAGAAGCCCTTGCGCCGCCAGAAGAAGGTGGTGGGGTCCAGATGGTCTGTGTGCGGGTGGGTGACCAGGAGCGCCTGCACCGGCGCCAGATCGACGCCCAGGCGGATGGACGCGGCGAGCACGTCCGGGCCGGCGTCGATCAGCAGATCGTCGTTCACCAGGAGGGCGGAGCGGAAGCGCAGGTTGCGCCCGCCGCGCTGGCGAGCCAGAGCACACCGCTGGCAGCGGCACCACAGGGCCGGATACCCCTCCGCCGCTGCCGTACCCAGGAAGGTCAGTTTCATGGCCGAGAAGTGTAACTGCCGCGCGCCTCTACGCGGGCAGCGTTCCGCAGGAGCGAGACTGTCGCGGCGGGCGCAAGGTGACGCGCGCCGCGCACGCTGGCGCGAGCAGGCCAGCGAGCAATTCCCCGCTCCCTCTGGGACAGGGGTAGAGTGAGGGCTCCGCCGGCGACGGATCGGTTGGACCGCTACGGGGCGCTAGCGACGGCGGGAAGGCGGGCCAGATCCGCAGGAACCCGGGTCAGCCCGCTGCGCTCAACGATGGTTGGGATATGGTTGGGATCCAGCGCGGCCGTTGCGGATAGGGGCGAACGGCTCAGCCCGCTGCGCTCAAGGGCTGGCGCGCCCCGTGGCTATCGGTGCCCTCGCGCGGTGGCAGGTTCACGCTGGCCGCGGTCACGCCCGGCGGCTCGCCGTTCAGCAGGTCGCGCAGATAGGTGGCGGCCAGGTGATGGTTGGGCTGGAGCCGGAGCGCCTCGCGGTAGGCGGCCTCCGCCTCGCGGGTCGCTCCACGGAAGTGCAGCTCCAGGCCGATCATGGCGTGGGCCTCGGCGAAGTGCGGGGCGATCGCGGCGGCGCGCCGGAAGCACTCCAGCGCCGCGTCCCCGCGCTCCTGCGCGAAGTACGCCTTGCCCAGCTCGAGCCACGTCGGCGCGTCGTACGGTCGCACCTCCAGCTTCTTTTCCAGGCGCCGGATCGCCCGCAGCTCGTGCAGATTGGCCTCGATCTCCTCGTCACGCCAGCTAATCTGGGAGCGGGCGTGCTCCAGCAGGCGGATCGCCTCCTGGATCCGGCCCTCGCGAGCAGCGGCCAGCCCGCGGCCCTTGGATGATTGCTCCCACGCGCGGCGCGCGGCGTCGGGATGGTGGCCGAGCGCCCGCAGGCGCTGGAGGAGCGGCCATTCTCGTGCATCAGAGTTGTCGCCAGGATGGCCAATAATGACGGTGCGGCGGAGCATGTTCCCGGTCATCGTTGCGCCCCCTCTCGCTCCGATGTCGCTACGGTGAGCCAGAGCTACGCGCTGCCGGCAGGGCCGGCTCGCCTCCGGCTCAGCGCTCTCCACTGGTGGAACGGCCGGCGCGGCCGCCGGTGGACAGCAGCAAATGGGCTGACGGATTCTACCTCAGCACCGCCTGCTCCGGCTGCAGCCCAGCCTTCGACCCGTTTGACGAGGCAGGGCCAGGCTCACGGCCCGGCGCGGTTCATCGGCCAGGCGCCGATCCTGGCCACACCGGGCGTGTGGGAGCCACACAAACGCGATAGACAAATAGACAACAGCTCCCGCAGGACGCCGGCCACACCGGGCGTGTGGGGGCCACACGCGGGAGCGAAAGGCGCAGCGGGCAGCGGCTAGATCAGTGGCGCAATGTGCTGCCGCACCGCGTCGTAGTCCGTCTGCAGTGCCGCCAGTTCTTCACTCGTGAACGTGCGGAACGCGTAATGCGCCTCCCAGGCCGCATCCTGGAGTTCGCGATATTGCCGGTAGATGCGCCGTAGATTGGCTTCCTTCCGCACCATGTTCGCCCACCTCACGGCCCCCAGCCTTCGACGCGGGCATTGCCGTAGGGGCGGCGAGCCGGCGCCGCGCCTCACGCACCGGCCCTTTGGCCACTTGGCGCTCACGGGGTGGGAGCCCAGCCGCCAGTGGGCGCGGTCGGGCGGGCGATCCAGCGGCCGGCCCGTCTCATGATCCGGATAGCCGATGTGGCTAACGACGCGGCCGAACCGCAGCCAATCGCCCCATGGATTGCGGACCTCCCGAAAACCGGCCCCGTAGAATAGGCAGTGCGGTGACGGGATGGCCGTGTTGCGTGTCGATCGAGGGTGAGCGCCTGTAACCGGCTTGATGGCGACCCCTGCTGCGTACGGGGCTGACGCCTGCCGCTGAGAACCGTGCTGGGCCGAAGACGCTGCCGAACTGTTGACTGTGCTGGGCTGACGACCGTACTGGGCCGATGATGTACTGGGCCGACGGCTCTGCCGAGTTTAGGACCGTACTCTGCTGAGGACTGTACTGCGCTGAGAGTATTGGCTATGGCCGCGGTGGCCTTTCTAATGGTCTGTGAGGGCGAGCTGTGAGCCGGGCTGGGATCTGGCGCCATGTGCCGTGGCTGGGGAACTATGACGCGCCTCAGCGGGTGAGCCTGGGGGAGGGCGATACGCCTCTCGTACCCCTGCCCCGCTGGGGCGGCGCGCACGGGCTGTGGCGCGTCTTCGCCAAGCTGGAGTTCACCAACCCCACCGGCTCGTTCAAGGACCGCGGCATGGCTGTGCTGGTCACGGCCGTGCGCCAGCAGGGGGTGCGGCGTCTGGTAGAGGACTCGTCGGGCAACGCCGGCGCGTCCGCGGCGGCGTACGCGGCGCGCGCGGGGCTGGCGTGTACCGTCTTCGCGCCGGCAGGGGCCCCCGAGGCCAAGCTGCGCCAGATCCACGCCTACGGCGCCGAACTGGTGGCCGTCCCCGGACCCCGCGCGGCGGTCGCGGACGCCGCGCGAGAGGCCGGCCGCGCTCCCGGCAGCTACCACATCGCGCACAACGACAACCCCCTGTTCGTGGTAGGGAACAAGACCTTTGCCTACGAGCTGGCGGAGGCGCTGGCGGACCTCGCCCCCCGACCTTCTCCTCAACAGGCAGAAGAAGAAGAGGAGGGACCCTGGCACGTCGTCGTGCCTGTGGGTGGGGGCGCCCTCTTCTGCGGCGCCTGGCAGGGCTTCACCGAGTGGGCGGCGGCAGGGCTGCTCCCCCGCGCGCGCCTGCCCCGCCTGCACGCCGCACAGGCGGCCGCCTGCGCCCCCATCGTTACGGCCTGGGAGCAGGGGCTGGCCGAGCCGGCGCCGGTCGTGCGCCGCCCCACGGTCTGCGGCGGGATCGAGATCGAACGCCCCGCGCGCGGACGGGAGATCCTGGCGGCGGTTCGCGCCAGCGCCGGCTCGGCCGTGGCCTCGGCGGACGACGCCATCCTGGCCGAGCGCGACCGGCTGGCCCGCCTGGAAGGGATCTACGCCGAGCCGACGTCGGCCGCTGCCTTCGCCGGCCTCGCCGATCTGGCGCGGCGCGGCGTCGTGCAGCCGGATGCGCTGGTCGTGGTCGCTGTGACCGGCTCGGGGCTGAAGGATCCGGGGCCGGTCCGCGACTGACCTGCCAGCCGGTATAGTTCTCACAGCCGCCCGAACGCCATGCCGGTGCTTTCCCCGGCCGCGCTCGGGTTGGCGCGGCGTATGCACGGCCGGCAAGGACTTCCCTCTCCCTGTCGGAGAGGGCTCCGCTCGTGACCCATGCGGGCGAGCGATGCACCGGCCCGCGAACGGGCGCCAGGCCAGAACGGTGAGATGAGGCAGTAGCCATGCTGGACGTCGTCATACGGGGCGGGCGGGTGGTGGATGGCAGCGGGGCGCCATGGGTGCGCGCCGACGTGGGCATCGCCGGCGATCGGATCGCAGCGATTGGGAGCCTGGCGCAGGCAGCGGCGGCGCGGGTGATTGACGCCGCCGGCAAGATCGTGGCGCCGGGCTTCATCGATTGCCACTCCCACTCGGATTGGAGCCTGCTGGCCAACCGCGGGGCCGACAGCACCCTGCGCCAGGGCGTCACCACGGAGATCGTCGGCAACTGCGGCATGTCCTACGCGCCGGTGAGCGCGCTTAACCGGGCGCGGCTGGAGACCGACGTGGCGCGCACCTCCCCCGGCGCGCGCCTCGAATGGACCACGTTCGGCGAGTACCTCGATTGCGTCCGCCGCGACGGGATCGGCGCCAACTACGCCTTTCTGGTAGGGCACGCCGCCATCCGCAGCGCGGTGATGGGCTCGGCGGAACGGCCGGCCACTCCCGACGAGGTTGCCGCCATGGAGCGCCTGCTGGCCCAGGCCCTGGAGGAGGGCGCGATCGGCTTCTCGACGGGCCTGGAGTTCGTGCCAGGGCGGGCGGCAACGGAGGATGAGCTGGTTGCCCTCTCACGGGTGGTGGCCCGCTACGACCGGATCCACGCCTGCCACCAGCGGACGCGCAACGAGCGGTTCGTGGAGTCGGTGGACGAGATCATCCGCGTCTGCAAGGCGGCCGGGGCGCGCCTGCAGATCTCTCACAACAACAAGCGGCCGGGCGCGCCGGAGGGCGCCTGGGAGCAGACGATGGAGGCCCAGGAGGCGGCCCGCCAGCGCGGGCTGGACGTCTCCTGTGACACCACCAGCTACGTGGCCGGCCTGGGGCTCATGGCGGCCGTCCTGCCGCCGTGGCTGTTCGACGAAGGGCCGGCGAAGGCGGCCGAGCGCCTCGGCGACCCCGTGATCCGCGAGAAGGTCAAGGGCGACTGCCGGCGCTACTGGCTCATGATCGCCGACCGGCAGTGGGATCGGGTGTGGCTCGGCCGCACCACTAACAGCATGGAGTACTTTGGCAAGAGCTTCCTGGAGATCGGCGCGCTGATGGGGAAGGACCCCATGGACGCCTACCTGGACATCCTCATGAAGGAAGGGGCCGGGATCGCCGACGCGGGGATGTTCGGGCAGGTGAAGTCGCCGGAGCACCTGCGGGAGCTGATGCAGCACCCCCTGGTGGCGCTGGAGGCGGACGCCTGGACGGCCTCGGCCGAAGGGCCCCTGGCTCCAATGGTCAACCACCCCGCGAGCTTCGGCTGGACGGCGCGCGTCCTGGGCGAATACGTCCGCGAGCGCCGGTGGCTGCGCCTGGAGGAGGCGATCAAGAAGATGACCGCCATGCCGGCGGCCAAGTTCGGGCTCCAAGATCGGGGCCTGCTCCGGCCGGGGCTGGCGGCCGACGTGGTCGTCTTCGACGCGGACACGATCCAGGACAACGCCAGCTTTGAGCGCCCCGCCGTCTACCCGTCCGGCATCGACTACGTCCTGGTGAACGGGCAGGTGGCGGTGGACGGCGGCCGGCTCACCGGTCTCCGTGCCGGCCAGGTGCTGGCGAGGTAATACGGCTTCGCCGTGCTGCACCCGTGCATCCCGAGCACAGAGCCCGCGGGAATGCACGGCCTTGGTAGAGCAGCTTGGCCTGAGCTCGTCCTCGCGCTCAGGGCTGATGCTCCGGCAGCAGGACCATGCCCTGGTAGGGCGCCAGGTGCAGGCGCACCTGCCCCGCCTCCACCACCCAGGCGCCGCCGGCGAGGGCGTCACGCAGACGGGCGCCGTCGGAAAGGCCCGCCCCTGCCACCGGCACGGCCACGTCGTGCGGCAGGCGGGCGTTGTGTAGCACGACCACGGCCGGCACGGCGTCCGGCTGCGCCTCAGGCGGCGTGCGCCCGAAGGCGTAGGTGATGGTGAGCGGGTCGGCCAGCAAGGTAGTGAAGGCCCCGCGACGCAGCGCCGGCTGGCCTCGCCGGAGGGCGATCAGGCGCTTGTAGAGCGCCAGCAGGTCGGCGTCCTCCTGAGCGGGATCCCAGATCATGGGGGCGCGCGTCTCGATGTCGCCCCGCGTGCCCATCCCTACCTCATCGCCGTAGTAGAGCATCGGCGCGCCGGGATACGTGAGCTGAAAGATGGCCGCCAAGGCCGCGCGCCGGCGGGCGTCGTCGCGCCAGCGCGGGTCCGCGCCCCCGCACATCGTCAGCAGGCGTGGCGTGTCGTGGCTGCCCAGCAGATTGAGCAGCGCGTCGCTGACCTGATCGGCGTAGGCCATGCGCATCGCGCCGAGGCGGGCGTCGAACGTCTCCGGCCCGATGGCGCCGGTGGCGAGAAAGTCGAGCGCGGCCGCACGGAACGGGTAGTTCATCACCGCGTCGAACTGGTCACCCTGGAGCCAGGGGTCGGCGCGGTGCCAGATCTCGCCGGCCAGGTAGGCCTGCGGGTTGATGGAGCGGACGGTCTGCCGGAAGGCGCGCCAGAAGCCGTGGTCGACCTCGTTGGCCACGTCCAGGCGCCAGCCGTCGATGCCCAGCGCCGTCCAATGGCGGGCGACGTCCAGCAGGTAGCGCCGCACCTCGGGGTGGCGGGTCATCAGCTTGGGCATGCGGGGGGTGAAGGCGAAGGTCTCGTAGCTCGGCTCCGGCTCCTGGCGAACGGGGAACTGGCGCACGTTGAACCACGCCGCGTAGGGCGATTCGGCGCCGCGGCGCGCCACATCCTGGAAGGGCGCGAAGCGGTCGCCGCAGTGGTTGAAGACGCCGTCCAGGAGCAGCCGGATGCCGCGCCGGCGCAGGGCGTCCACCAGGGCACGGAGCGCCGCCTCATCCCCGAAGTGCGGGTCGATCTGGTGGTAGTCCTCCGTGTCGTACTTGTGGGGGCTGGGCGCCTTAAAGATCGGGGTCAGCCAGACCGCCTCCACGCCCAGCGCCGCCAGGTAGGGGGTCTGCTGGATGATGCCCTGCAGATCGCCGCCGTAGAAGGTACGGTGCGGGTCACGCCCTTCGAGCGGGGCGTCCCAGGGGAGCGTTCCCGGCGGGTCGTTGGCGGGGTCGCCGTTGCAGAAGCGCTCGGGGAAGATCTCGTAGAAGACGGCGCCGCGGGCCCAGTCCGGCACGTCGGGCCACTCCGCTCCGTACAGGTGCGGCAGCAGGAACGAGCCGGCGGCGGATCGTTCCGCGGTGATGCCGTGCGGGCCATACCAGCGGCGCTGCCGGCCGTCGTCAAGCAGGAAGACGTACTGCAGGCGCCTCGTCGGCTCGTGTAGCACCCCTTCGAAGTAATCGAACCGCTCGTCGGTCGCGGCGCGGCGCAACGCCACCTGCTGCTCCGGCGGGAAGGGATGGCGCGCGCCGCCCCGAGAGTAGTAGCGCGGGCCGTGCACCACGGTCACCCGCTGGAGGTCGCCCCGCGCGGCGCGCAGGCGCACCTTCAGGCGATCCGGCCCCACGGGGAAGGCGCAGGCCCCCCAGGGCTCATGGTGGATGGCCCCGACCTTCACCCTTGCGCCCTCAACGGAGGATCGTGCACCACCGACGAACAGGATTCCGGCACGACGTCGCTGGTCCCGGCTCGTTCTCAGCGGGTGATGCCCAGCCGCTCGCGGAAGTAGGTCTCGATGGCCAGATTGGCCTTGCGCACCGCTTCGTCGAGCGCCTGGCGCGGCGCCACCTGGCCGCTCACGGCCAGATCGCGCGCCTCATTGATGGCGGCCCAGATCTCGCCGCCGTACGGCAGCTCGAAGAACGGGATGGACCAGGCGATGGCCTCGATGAACGGCTTGTGCGTCCCCTGGGCGAAGTATGGATCGGCGGCGACGCTCTTCTTGGCGGGGAGCTGGTCACGGACCTTACAGAACTCCAGGAGGTTGGGATCCTCCAGGAGGTGCTTCACCAGCTCCCAGACGGCGTCCTTGTGCTTTGTGCCGGTGGGGATCATCCAGAAGTAGCCGCCGGCCATGGTGGCGCGCTGGCCGTCCTTGTCCGGCACCGGCTCCGGGGCCAGGCCGTAGTCGAGCTGGGGAGCGTACTGCTTGAGATCGGCCATGATCCAGTTGCCCATCACCACCATGGACATCTTGCCGGTGAAGAGCGGGAACTGCCCCCCGCTGGTGCGGAGCCCTTGCTGGAAGGCCGTCACGTCGGTGTAGCCCCCGACCTCCTTGACGGTCTCGGCCATGAAGGTGAGGGCGTCGACGCCAGCCTGGTCGTTCCAGAGGGCACGGGGCACCTTCTCGTCGCTGAAGTACTGCCGGCTGGTCTTGCTGGCCCTGGACTGGGCCCGCCACATCCAGAAGAAGGACTGGGCAAAGAGGGGCGAGAACCCGAGCTGGGCGATGGCGCCGTCTGGCGCCCGCTGGGTCAGGCGGCGGGCCATCTGCTTCAGCTCGCTCCAGGTCCTGGGCGGCCGGCTGGGATCCAGGCCGGCCTGCTGGAAGTGGGCCTTGTTCCACCAGAGCAGGCGGGTATCCGTATAGATGGGGAGACCATAGGCCTTCCCGTAGAAGCGGCCGCGCTCCCAGGGCGTCTCCCAGTAGTCGTCCTTCCTGAAGCGCCGGTCCCGCGCCAGGAACTCATCGATGGCCAGGGCCATTCCCTGCCCGCCGTACTGGGGCGGGTTGGGGACGGACGTGAGATCAGGGGGCGTTCCGGCGGTGATGGCGGCGGTAAGCTTCTCCAGACTGTTCAGGCCCGGCTGCCCGTTCACCGTGATGCCGGGGTGCTTCTGGCGGAAGGAATCAAACAGCCGGCGGTGCAGCTGGTCATTGGCGTCACCGCTTCCGGAGTACCAGACCTCCAGTGTGACCGGCGCCTGGCCGCGCTCACCGGGCGCCGGCTGGCCGGACGGCTGCCCGCAGGCGGCAGCCATGACCGGCAGACCGGCGCCAGCGCTCAGCAATAGCCTGCGCCGAGCGACGTACGATCCGCTGCTGGCCTCACGCATCGCAACCCCTCCGTACTCTATAGGCAACCCCATAGCTCGAAGGCTCATCGCCTGCACTGGCTTCTGCAGCCAGCAGAGCGACACGTTCCCTGGACTGACTGCCGTAGCCAGCATAGCGGCACACCGTGGCCGGCGCAACCGGCCTGCACGCTCGGGGCATGTACGCTCGGGGCATGCGTAAGAGATCTGGATCGGTCGCGGCGGCCATCATCCCCTTCGGCCGTAGCCGCGCCTCACGGGGAGAACGGACCTCACCCCCTGGCCCCCTCTCCGTGTCGGAGAGGGAGAACGAGAGCCATGGCTGTGGGGCTTGGCCGGGACAGAGGACCTCACCCCCTTCGGCAGGGCCGCGCCGCACCCCTGCCCCACCCAGCCCCACCGTGCGGCTTGGCCCCGCCGCCCCCGCTCCGTGTCGGAGCGGGGGAACGAGGGCCGTGGGGAGCCAACGTAACCCGCGGCCGTCGCACCACCCTGGCTCCGAAACGGCGATGGGGCGCGCCGGCCATAGGAAGACGGCTTCACTCACGGCGGCACCGGCCGGTCTCGTCTATCGGCGGTGGGCGTGGCCCATGGGATGGTAGCCCTCACCCCGCGGCGCGGCGCCGCCCCACCGGCGGAGAAGACGGCCCTCACTCCCTAACTCGGAGCGGGGCAGCAGGGCCACCGCGGGTGAGGGCGTCACCCCACAGCCCTCACCCCCCTCTCCTGCGTGCGGGAGCGGGGGCCAGGGGGTGAGGGCTGCGCTCCTCTCCCGGCGCGGCCCTGCCGAAGGGGGTGAGGTCTCTCCTCCGTCCCCGCGCGGCCCTGCCGAAGGGCAAGCCGTTCTGCTGGCGGGCGGCCGGAGTACCTGGTATGCTGGTGCGCGGCCGCGGTTCATGGAGGCAGCACAACCCAAGCGGGCTCAGGCGCTCACAGACCCCGACCAAATCTTGCGATGGAAGGGAGGTGTGAGCACTGGCCTATCAGGACAAGACGCTGACGTGCGTTGAGTGCGGCACGGAGTTCATCTTCACCGCCAGCGAGCAGGCGTTCTACGCCGAGCGGGGCTTTGCCAATGAGCCGAAGCGCTGTGCGGCGTGCCGCCAGAACCGCAAGGCCGCGCGGGGCACGTATGCCGGCGCCGGCGGCGCAAGCGGCGACGGGGCTGGCGGCGCAGCCGCCCAGCGAGCGTGGCACACGGTGATCTGTAGCGCGTGTGGCGGCGAGGCGCGTGTCCCGTTTCTGCCGCGGGGCGACCGGCCGGTCTACTGCAGCGACTGCTTCAGCCAGCAGCGCGGCGGCTATGGCCGGAGCGCCCGCTATTGAGACCGGAGCAGTGGCGCAGGCGGCCGTCGCTCGCGGGGGCGCAAGCGGGGCCGAGAAGGGGCCGGGCGGCACCGGCCCCTGCTCGTTTACGGTACACTAGTCCCGATTAGTGACCGGCTGCCGGCTGCATGGTGAGCGTGATGAGCGAGCGACGCCCGCTGACGTCGAGCTGATGACGCCGAGAGTGGCCGGTCACGCGCCGGAAAGGAGGTGAGAACCAGATGTACGTAACCCTCCGTGAAGGAGAGACGCAGGAGGCTCTGCTGAAGCGCTTCCAGCGCAGTGTCCAGAACTCGGGCCTGCTGCGAGAGGTCAAGGCCAAGCGGTTCTTCATCTCTAACGGCGAGAAGGCGCGGATTGCCGCGCGCAAGTCGGCCGCGCGCCACCGGCGGCGTGCGCGTAAGGAGGCGGGGCTGGAGAGCCCGGCGACGGCCCCCAAGCGGAAGGGCCGTGGCGGCGGCGCGCCTCGGCCAGCGCCCAGCGCCTAACCACAGGTTGGCAGCCTGCGCCTGCTGCTCATGGCCCCGCTGCTCATGGCACGGTGCGGGCACAGTGAGGCCCCCTTCGCGAGGAGGGGGCTTTTCCATTTTTCCATATTTTCCATTGCGCCCGGTTGACCTGCCGACGGCAGAGCGGCAGCGCCAGCAATGCCAATTGGGTACGATGCGACGTGGTCACACATCATGAATGATGCACGGTAGGAGAAAGACAGATGAGTCGCAGCGAACCGGGCCGGCGTGCCGGTGACATGCGCTTCATCACGCCGGATGACGTGGAGACGCAGGTCTTCGAGTGGGGGACGCTCAAATGGCTGGCCGAGCCGCGCGTCTCCAGCTCGCAGCGCTTCAGCCAGGGGGTGGTGCTGCTGCTCCCCGGCAAAGGGCATACGCGCCATAACCATCCCGGCGTCGAGGAGACGCTGTACATCGTGTCCGGGAGCGGCCGCCAGATGGTGGAGGACCCGGAAGGCACGCCGGTGTACCGGCAGGTCAGCGCCGGCGACATGGTGCACATTCCGGCCGGCGTCTACCACGAGACGATCAATACCGGCTGGGAGCCGATGAAGATCATCGCCACCTACGCGCCCCACGGACCGGAGGCGCTCCTGCGCTCGCTGCCAGACGTGAAGATCCTGCCGCCCGGTGAGCTGCCGGCCTAACCGGCAGGCTTCGTGGGAAGAACGCCAGCCTGCAGTATTCACGAGTGGAGCCCTCACCGCCGCCCGCTGCGCGGGCTCCCGCTCTCCCAGAAGGAGCGGGGACACTTCGCCGGCCGTGGATCATCCAGGCTAGGGGCAGTGGGACTTGTTCCCCTTCTCCGCGTCCGAGCGGGGGCGGTGGAGCCCAGCTACCCGGCCGTGGTTCTCATTCCCCCTCTCCCGCGTGCGGGAGAGGGGGCCAGGGAGTGACGGCTGCCCTCCGTGCGGCGCGCCCCCGGCCGATGGGGATGACGGCCGCTGCGCCCGCTGATCCGGAAGTGCCGTGCCCACCCCAGAACGCTGCCAATGGCGTTTGACAGAGCACGAGCGAGTGGCGAGTGCCGAGGAGCGAGTGGCGAGTGCCGAGGAGCGAGGAGCGAGTGGCGAGGAAGGAGCCGGCACCCTGGCCCGCTTCCAGAGAGGGGGAATAGCTCAACCTGGCGCAGAGGGAGACGGGGGGCGGCTCAACCGGAGCGGCTCAGCCTCGGCTGAAGCCGGAGGGGACGGATGGCGGGCGTAGCTCTCGGGCGGCCTGCTCCACCGTTGCGCCGCCGTGGATGATCTCGCCGAGGGCGGCGCACATCCGGTCGGGACGCTCGTGGGTGACGATGTTACGTCCGAAGACGATGCCGCGGGCGCCGGCGCGCAGGGCGTCGTAGCAGGCGCGCAGGGCGTCGACGGGGTCCTCTTTGGCGGGGCCGCCCAGGCAGAGCACGGGCACGTAGCACTCTGCCACCACGCCAGCGGCGTATTCTTCGGCCGGGGCGACGTAGTGCACCTTGACGAAGTCGGCGCCGCACTCGGCGCCGATGCGGGCCGCCTTGGCCACGTTGGGGATGGTGTGCGCCGCCGTGTCCTGGAAAGAGACGGGGATCGGCTCGGCCAGCAGGGGCAGGCCCCAGGCGTCGCAGGCGGCGGCCAGGCGCCGCAGATCGGTGAGCTTGGTGTCCACGGGGTTATCCGGAAAGACCTTGAGCTCCACGGCATCGGCGCCGAAGCGGAGCGCCCGCTCGACCCCCGCCTCGGCCAGGGCGTCCTCGGTGAGCCCATCGAGGCCGATGATCAGGCCTCGCCCGCGGAGCACGTGCGCCGTGGCGCGGGCCATGCCGAACGTGGTCAGGATGGCATCGGCGCCGCCGTCGACGACGTGGCGGACCGCCTTCACGGGGTCATGCAGACCCCTGGCCGGGCCATGGCGGGCCCCGTCCATGGCTACGACCAGGGCCTTCCCGTCCGGCGCAAAGATGTGGTACATACGCCGCTTGACGAACTGAGGGGCCGCCTGCGGGGCCGCTTCCGTGGCGGCGGCTTGGGCGTGCTCGAGGGTGGCGGTCATCGCTCGCTCTCCTTTTGTCACGCAATCGTACCAGGCTGGCCAGGGGCAGCGGGCCTGCGATGGGGACGCTAAACGAGACCAAACGAAACTCGGGTGTTGACTTCCCCTGGAGAGACGTGTAATGTGGGAACTAGCACAAACGGTAGCGGCGAAACCGTGCCTTCCCTTCCGGTGGCCCAGCTCGATCTCGCTCGTGCGCGCACGCCCGGCGCCCGTGGTGTCTTGTGGCACCGCGGTTGATTGCGCGCGTCGCGAGCGGGTCCCTGATCAGCGCGCGCCACCTTTTGGGGGAATGTCCGGGTCGGCGCGCGACCGCGAGCGAGTGAGCTCTAGAAGGGACTGGCGAGCTTGGACCGGGATCTATCGGAACTGGCGCTCCACAAGTTGGTCGCGGAAGAGGACGAGACCTCGCTTGGCATCCCCATCACCGAGCGGACGGCCTGGGAGTATGGAGCTACGCTGCCGGAGGTGGAGGTCACCGCGGAGCAGCTGGACTCGGCCGAGGCGCTCTACATGCGCGACATCCGCCGCTACAACCTCCTGACGGCCGAGGAGGAGGTGACGCTGGCGGAGACGCGGGAGATCGGCGAGGCCGCTGCCGAAAGGCTGCGCACCCTCCCGCCGGATGATCCGCGGCGGGCGGAGCTGGAGCCGCTGGCCCGCGCCGGGGCCGCCGCGCGGCGGCGCCTGATCGAGTGCAACCTGCGCCTGGTCGTC
>DAOTTI010000148.1:0-9153 GCA_034437795.1 Chloroflexota bacterium
CCACGCTGGCCCGCTCCCCCGGCGCGATGGACGCTACAGGCGCCCTGGCTCCTGCCCGCGCTGCGACGGCCGCGCCGCGGGCGGCCACGCTGCCGGCGACCCCGAGGGAACCGCCGGCCTCAGGCGCCGCCGTCGGCCGCGGCGCAGCGCGGGAGGTTGCTCCCGTCCCTACGACGGCCACTAGCACCGACGGGCTCCCGACGACACCGCCCTCCGCCACCGCCGCGACAACGGCGCTCCCCACGGCTGTGCAGCCTCGCGTCCCGCGGCCCCTGGCGCCCCTGCCTGCCGGCCGCGTGCAGCCCTGACTCAGGCCCGAGCGCCACTTATCCCCACCGGGGAGGGCTATCCTGAACTCTTCACGGCCGGCGATGAGTTCCCTCTCCCTATGAGAGGGGTAGGGTGAGGGCTCCGCTCATGAACAAGCTGGGCTAAATGCTTCCACAACGATCATGCAGTATGAGCCAGCGCGGTAGGGGAACGATGTCGACTGGCGTTGGCGCGCCCGTGCCGTTGCCGACGCGCGCGGTGGCGGGAGAGGCGGGATGGCGGTGGCACGGGTGCTGGGGCGAAGGGGCTGCCGATGTGGGACAGCGCCGCTTCGGGCGTCAGCGCCGCTTCTGGCGTCAGCGCCGGGGCCCAGTCGGTGGCGTCCTCGAGCAGTGGGGGCAGGGTTTGGCGCTGATGGCAAGGGGTCACGGCGCGGCGGAGCGCCCGCCAGCGCCAGTCAATGCGGTTGCTGGCTGGGTCGTAGCGGGGCGTATAGACCAGCACCAGGTCGTCGCCCACCTCCTCTATCAGGGTGCGCTGGCGCTTGGACCCTGCCGGCGTGTGGATGCCCAGGTTGTCACCCAGCACCATTGCCTTGGGCCCACGCTGGCGGGAACGCGCTCGCGCCCGGCGCAGTTGGTCACACAACGGCGTGGCCGGCTATCTCCGGGGGCAGGTCCTGCCCCTCCAGATAGCTCGCGCCCGGCGCAGTTGGTCACACAACGGCGTGGCGCGGCGGCTGGGTGCCAGCGCCCAATCGAACCAGCCATCACGCCAATCGACCAGCCCGAAGCCGTACTGCTTGGCATTCTTCCCCGGCGTTTCGACGTGGCGCTGGCCACGCCGGCCCTTACGACACCAGACGCGGGTCAGCGTCGGCAGCAGGGCGATGGCCACCTCGTCTTGGAGATAGAGGTCGGCCTCGGGCAGCACCTGCAGCAGACGTGGCAGCGCATCGTCGGCCAGGACGGTGTGCAGCACGTCGGTCAGGGTGGGATCCGGCAACAGCGCTTCGATCAACTCGCGGTAGGTACTGGTGGCGCCAGCCGCGCCAGGCCCGGGTGGAGGCAGCTCCGCACCCGTTTTCGCCACACGTCGGCAGGTCAGCCGCGCCAGGCCTGGGTGGAGGCAGTGGCTCAACGGCCGGCGCCGACCCGGCGCCAGCGCCGGCTCTGCCGCAGCCACGAGCAAGACCTCCCCCCTCAGGCGTTTCCCGCCCAGTCCTCCTGCTCCTCCGCCTTGCGCTTCAGCGTCCACTTGAGGCGCTTACAGACAGAGCCGAAGCGATGCCAGTACCGCCGCACCGTCTCATCGCTCGTTTCCAGGCTGGTCTGCGCGGCGAGGTAGGTGGCCAGCAGCTCGGTCGTCCACAGGGGACTGGGCACGCCGACCTCGTGCGGATCCAGTTCTAACGGTCGGCGCCGCACTGGGAAGAGGCGGTGGTGGCACCGTCGCCAGACCGCCCTCCTGATAGCGGTGCAGCACGCGATGCACCGTCGTGTCGCTGCGCTGGACGATCGGCGCGATCTGGGGCGCGGTCCGGTCATCGGCCGCCAGCAAGACCATCTGATTGCGCAACCGGGTGTTAGCGTCGCGGGTGGCGTCGAACGTCACGCGGACTGCCTCCCGCTCGGCTGGGGACAATGTCGATTCGCTGTCGCGCGGACCGACAAGCTCGACCTGCCTCCCGCTCGGCTGGGGACCACGTCGATTCGCTGTCGCGCGGACCGACAAGCTCGACCTGCCTCCCGCTCGGCTGGGGACAACGTGATCCGCAGGGGCGCAGGCATGAGTAGGGGCACGCCTCCCAGTCCGAAAGATGAGCATGAAAGCTGATCCTCTATCCCACGGCCTCAGTGTAGAAGCATTTAGTGCCCCGGCGGAACCGTCGAGTTCAGGTGGTAGGGGGTTAGCTGCCCAATAACTTGCCGCTAACGTGGCGGCGACGCAGTGCGCGTGGGTTCGAAGGCCAGCAGGATGCCGGCAGGGCCGAGACAGCGCTCGTTAGCCGGTCGCGCACTCCCTGGTGGAGCCGGTGGAAGGGCCGTGGCTCAGGCGGCTTGGCGCGGCAGCGTCAGCCCCGTGGTGGCCTTGGCTGGCTCCGTACGCTGGAAACAGCCGGGTGGGGTATAACCACGTGGACCACAAGCTAAGGAGGTGCAGATGGGGACCTATCGAGCGGCGGTGGTGGGCCTCGGGCGCATGGGGAGCACCATCGATGAGGAGCGGGGGCCGTGGAGCCAGTCGGCCACGCCGTACGCGCACACCCCCTGCTATCTCGCCGCGGGGGTGCAGGTCGTGGCCGGCGCCGATCCCCACGACGGCCAGCGCGAGGCCTACCGGCGCAAGTGGGGCATCGAGCCGCTCTATGCCGACTTCCGTGAGCTGTTGGAGAAGGAGCGCCCGGACATCCTCAGCGTCTGCACCTCCGCCAGGCCCCGCGCGCGCATCGTGCTGGAGGCCGTGGCCATCGGGCAGCCCCTGGGGCTGAAGGCGATCTGGGCGGAGAAGCCCATCGCCATCTCGCTGGAAGAGGCCGACCAGATGATCGATGCCTGCCGTCGGGCCGGCATCGTGCTCGCCATCGGCTGCAGCCGCAACTGGCACCCCGGCTACAACCGCGTGCGCGAGGTGATCGACGCCGGCGAGATCGGGCGCCCCTTGCAGATCGTCGCCCTCGGGCAGGCCCACCTCTCCCACAACGGCAGCCACTTGCTGGCGGCCGCCAACTACCTGGCCGGCGGCCGGGTGCAATGGGTCTTCGGCCACATGGCCAGCGACGAGCGCGCCGCCGGCGACGAGGATCTGGAAGGGAACGGCTACCTCCAGTACGATAACGGGGTGCAGGGCTTCGTTCGCTCCATGCCCTGCGGCGGCGCGAACTGGGAGTTCGAGGTCATCGGCACGGATGGGCGCATCCGGCTCATCTCTGACGCGCAGCTAATCGAGCTCTGGAAGAACGTCACGCCTACGCTGGAAGGGCGGCGCCGTGAGCCGGCCAGGCACATCTTCCCCCTGCCGTGGTACGGTGAGGCCCCCAACGTGCGCACCGTGCGGGACCTCATTACCTGCATCGAGACGGGCAAGAAGCCGAACTGCAGCGGCGAGGACGCCCGCCATGCCCTGGAGATCGCCATCGCCATGCGGGAGTCTCACCGGCGCGGCGGCGTCCGCGTCGATCTCCCCCTGGCCGACCGCTCGCTACGGATCCTGTCCGCGGAAACCCTCCACGGCGACGAACCGGCGGCGGTGCGCCGTGCGCGGGCGGCACGGTAAGCCCGGACTTCCACATAAGTTCAAAGTTCAAGGTTCAAAGTTCAAGGTTTGGGGTTGGACGGGCTGGAGGAGATTGCTGTTGGGCAAGGACGACATGTCTTGAGGAGGAGACCGATGGGAGAGCGGACAGATACGAGATGGCGTGTTCTGCTAGCGGAGGAAGGCGTGATCATCCGGCAGTGCGTCCGGCCGGTGGAAGCAGGGGCAATGACCCGGCGGCGGGTCCTGCTGGCCACGGCTGGCGCCGCGGCCGCTGGGGTCATCAGCGCTTGCGCCGGCCGCGCCGGCGAGGCACCCAGGCCAGGCGCTACCCAGCCGGTGAAGATCACCTGGTGGTCGAACCTGGGCGACCAGCACCCCGAGAGCCAGACGCGGGTCAAGATCATCGAGGACTTCAACGCTACGCATAAGCCGATTGAGGTGGTCGTGGAGAAGTTTGGCGCCAGCCTGACCAACATCAAGGCCACCATCGCCGCCGATACGCCCCCGGATACCTACTTCATCGCCTGGCGGGAAGGGGCCGACGTCTTCATTACCGGCGCGGTGGCCGATCTGGACACCGAGCTGAAGGGCGACCGCGAGTGGGCCGACCTGCGCAGGGACATCTTCCCGCTGATGCTGGATACCAGCATGTGGAAGGGCAAGCTCACCTCCATGCCCATCTACACCAACAACTCCATCCTGATGTGGAACCTCGACCACCTGCGCCGCGCCGGGCTGAGGGAGCCACAGACGGGCTGGAGCTGGGACGACTTTGTGGACCTGGCGCGGCGCGCCGGCCGCCCGCCGGACGTCTGGGGCTTTGAGCTCTGGGCCGATAGCTCGTCGTTCCAGAGCTGGTACGGCACGGCCGGCGGGCGCCTGCTGGACCAGACCAAGACCAGGGTCACGGTCAACTCGCCGGAGGCCAAGGAAACGCTCCAGTTCATGCTGGACCTGAGCCAGCGCCACGGCGTCTCCCCCAACCCGCGCATCTCCACCGGCCGCAGCCAGGTCTTCATCGCTGGCCAGTCGGTCTTCGAGGACACCGGGCCCTACCGCCTGGCGGACATCCGCAAGGGGAACATCAGCTTCAATGCCGGGTCGCGTCCGGTCCACCCGCGCAAGCGCACCCGCTTCGCCGGCAACGGGGGCCATAACCTGGTCGTCACCAAGATGAAGGACGCGGCCAGGCTGAAGGCCGGCCTGGAGCTGGCCAAGTTCATGAACCGGCCGACCAATCAGGCGAAGATGTGCATCCTCCTGGGTACGGCCATTCCGGTGAGCCGGTCCACGCTCTCGATCAAGGAGTTCGTCGAGTACGGCAAGCAGGACCCGCAGTGGAAGGCCTGCGCCGATGAGGCGCCATATGGCGATCGCGCCCCGACGCTGCCTTCGATCGTGAAGATGCTGGCCGCGCTCGACGCCGCCATTACCGACGTGATGGCCGGCAAGAACTCGGTCTCCGCCGCGCTGGACGGCGCGCAGCGCGAGATGCAGCAGCTACTCGATGCAGACCTCGCGCTCTAACGCGGACGGATGACCCCTGTCTGGCGGTGGCGACGACCCGGGCCTGGAGCCCTGTGAAGATGGCGCACCTCTCTATGCCGCGCTTGTGTCCCCGCAGGAGGCATGGCCGGTTCTTCACAGGGCGGAGCCCGCACCGCCGCCCGCTTCGCGGGCCCCCGCTCTCCCTTTGGGAGACGGAACTCGCCGCCTGCGGTGAATAAGTCAGGCTAGGAGAGAACTCCGGGAGCGAATGGAAAGAGGATTGGAGGGATCATGAAGCTGGTGATGTTCGAGCGCAGCCAGGCAGGCAGCCGTCTGGGCGCGCTGGCGGGTGGCGGAGAGCACGTCGTCGATCTGGCTGCGGCGGCGCAGGCCGCCGGAGGCGGGGCGGCGCAGGCGCAGGCTGCAGGGGCGCTGCAATCGATCCACGCCCTGCTCGTCGCCGGCGAGCCCGGCCTGCAGGCGGCGCAGGAGGCGCTGCGCTTCGCCGAGGCGCGCGGTGCGGCCGACCCGCGCTGGGGCCTGCCGGTGAGCGCCGCCCGCCTGCGCGCCCCGATCGCGCGGCCGGGCAAGATCCTGGCCCTGGCCGGCAACTACCGTGCCCACCGCGCCGAAGGCGGCGTCGCCAGCCCCGAGCCTGAGCGGGCGCTGCCGGAGGTCTTCTGCAAGCCGGCCACGGCGGTGATCGGCCCGGGCGACCCCATCAAGCTGCCCGGCCCGCCCGTCGTGGCGGTCGATTATGAGGGCGAGCTAGGCGTGGTCATCGGCCGCCCCTGCTCGCGCGTACCTGAGAGCCAGGCCATGGCGTACGTGGGTGGCTACCTGTGCGTCAACGACGTCTCAGGGCGCAAGCTCGATCCGGGCTTCGAGCGATCCCCGGAGCTACTGGAGCGGGCCAGGTTCTTTGACTGGCTGGCCGGCAAGTGGTTCGATACCTTCTGCCCCATCGGTCCCTGGCTGGTCACGTCCGACGAGATCCCTGACCCGATGGCGCTGACGCTGGTCACCCGCGTGAATGGTGAGCAGCGCCAGCGGGCCTCCACCGGTGAGATGATCCATTCCATTGCCCGCACCATCGCCTGGTGCAGCACGGTGATGACGCTTGAGCCGGGGGACGTCATCGCCACCGGCACGCCGGCCGGCGTGGGCAGCGCCACGGGGCGCTTCCTCCAGCCGGGCGACGTGGTGGAGGTCGAGATCGAGCGGATTGGCGTGCTGCGCAACCCCGTCGTGGCGCGCTAGCCTGGAGTATTCCCGGCCAGCAAGGGGGCCCTCTCCCTTCGGGACAGGGTGAAGTCTGCACCGGTGCATAATCCGCGCTGGCTGCTGGCGGCACACAGGTCAAGGAGAACAGGTCACACGGCCAGGGGGCTCAACGAGAAGCAGAGAAGTAGCGTAATCGAGGAAGGAGATAAGGACATGGCGAGAGACATGGTGCGCAGTCGAAGGGAGCTGGTCGCGCGTGCGAGCCGGCTGGCGGCGGGGGCACTTGGCCTCGGCGCCGCGGCCTGCGGGGTGAACGCGAAGCCGGCCGGGCCAGGAACGGCCGCCAGGGGGCCGGTGCCGATCCTGCACTGGATCCAGTATGCCCCGCCCCATCGCTTTGGCCTGGCGCAGAAAGCGGTGCTGGACGACTTCCAGGCGCGCAATCCCGGGCGCGTCAGCCTGGAGATCGGCGAGAGCGGCAGCAGCGTCGGGCTGGCCAAGGTGAAGACGGCCGTTGCCGCCGGCACGCCCCCGAATAGCTGGTTCGGCTGGCAGGTCGAGGCGTCGGATCTCTTCACGCTCGGCGCGCTGGCCGACCTCCATGCCGAGCTGAAGACGCACAAGGAGTGGGCGAAGCTCAAGAACGAGCTCATCCCCACGCTCGTCGACGGGGCCACCTGGAAGGGCAAGCTGGCCCTCATGCCCCTATTCCCTGACCCGCACGGGCTGGGCTTCAACCGCGCCATGCTCACCCAGGCGGCGGTGCAGCCGCCGCGCCAGGGCTACACCTGGGACGAGTTCATCGAGATCGGCCGGCGCACGGCCCAGCCGCCGGAGCGGGTGCTCTTCAACTTCGAGTACATCTGGAACCAGCTCTTCTGGTGGATGTACGCCAATGGCCAGCGCCCACTGAACCAGGAGCGGACGAAAGTGCTCTTCGATACGCCCCAGGTCTTGCAGACGGTGGAGTGGCTGCACGAGCACGTGCAGCGCACGCAGCTGGCGCGCCACGGCAAGGCCGACTTCAACGAGGGCAAGTCGGTGACCGAGGTGATCAACGCGGGGACGGTGACGCCCCCGCGCTATCCGAATGTCGATCCGGGCGACGGCAGCGGCATCTTCCTCACGCACTACCCCCTCGGGCCAAGCAATACCAGGCGCGAGCCGGGGACTTCCGGCAACGTGTTTGGCTTCATGGTCTTCAAAGCCGGCGACGCCACCAAGGTGGCCGCGGCCGCCGAGATCGCCGCCTGGTCGGTGCGGCCGGACGTGCAGCTCCTCGTGTCCGAGGCGTCGGGGCACGCGCCGGCCAATCTGGCTGCCGCCCGCGACCCCAAGCTGCCGGGAGCGTTGAAGAACAATCCCCTGCTCCGCATGCTCAATGACCTGGCGCGCTACAACTATCCCACACCGAACTTCCCGCGCTGGGGCGAGGTGAACCGCCTGATCGATGAGCATCTTGGGCGCGTGGGGAAGGGGGAGCTGCGGCCGAAGGACGCGCTGGCCGAGATCCAGCGCCGCGCGCAGGCTCTGGTCGACGAGGATCTCCAGCGTGGCTGAACGGTGAGCTCATGGTTCAAAGTTCAAAGTTCAAGGTTCAAAGTTCAAAGTTCAAGGCTCAAAGCTCAAGGCTCAAGGTGTAAAGCGGCGCCAGGTGAGCAAACCATCCCACAGCTTGCACCTGGCACCCCGCACCTTGCATGCTCAACCGTGAACTTTGAACCGTGAACTTTGAACTACTTTAGGAGGAGGCTGTGGCGGAGCTGATGCGGCGCGTGGCGAAGCGCGAAGGGGTCGGGAACATCGTGCTGGAGCAGGTGCCGGTGCCCGAGCCGGGCCCCGGGCAGGTGCTGGTGCGCACGCAGGCCAGCCTGATCAGCCGCGGGTCGGAGCTGTGGCGTCGCTATGAGCGCCAGGAGGCGGTCGATCCCGCCATCATGGGGTATTCCACGGCAGGGGTGGTGGCGCGCGTCGGGGAAGGGGTCACCGGCTTCGCACCGGGTGACCGCGTCGTGGCCGTGGCGCCCCACGCGGAGTACTCGGTCGTCGCCGCACGCGATCCACGGCACCCCCGCCTCTATCCGCTCCACCCTGCCCTGAGCGTCGAGCAGGGGACGTTCCATCCGCTTTCAACCAGCAGCGCCGGCTGGACGGCCGCGGCGGGGATCACGCCGGAAGACCGCGTGGTGGTCCTGGGGCAGGGCCTGGTGGGCAATCTGGTGCTGCAGTTTGCGCGGCGCTACCGGCCGGCCCAGCTGATCGCCGTCGACACGCTGGCGCTGCGCTGCCGTCTGGCCGTCGCGTCCGGCGCGCCGGAGGTGGTAAACGCCTCCCAGGAGGATCCAGTGGCCGCCGTCAAGCGCCTGACCGGCGGCCACGGCGCCACCATCGTGATCGATTGCGTTGGCGGCCGTGCGGGCGTGCGGTCATTCGCCCAAGCCCAGGAGATGCTGGCTCCTGGCGGGCTTCTGCAGTTGATCGGCCTCTACCACGGCGAGCCCCTGCCGCTGGAGGCGTCCAAGATGATGGGTAAGCGCCTGCTGGGCGGCTATCCCCCCGAGAGCGACCGCGGCGCGATGGGGCAGGCGGCGATGGCGGCGCTCGCCTCCGGCGAGGTGCGCGTCGAGCACCTGATCACCCACCGGTTCGCTGGCACCGAAGCCAGGGCGGCTTTCGACCTGCTCTACCACCACCCCGAACAGGCGATGGGCGTGGTGCTGGTCTGGGACGAGCCCCGGTAATCAAGGTCCGTCCCATGATCAAGGGTCGCCTGCGCCGCCCTTGCCGCCGGCATCCTGTTGGCTGAGCGTGCAGCGGCGGCGCCCAGTGCTGTCGCAGGCAACCTCTTCGGGAATGCCAGCCCGCGCACCAGGGAAAGCCATGCCAGGTCGCTGGCCTGATGGTGCACTAGGG
>DAOTTI010000149.1:0-20035 GCA_034437795.1 Chloroflexota bacterium
GCCGCGACGACGCCGGGCCCCGCCGCCACGCGCCCGCCGGCGGCGCTCAGCTCCCCCACGGCGACCCGGCCTGCGCCGGCCCCCACCGCTCCGGCCCCGACGGCCACGCCGACTATGGGCAGCACGCCGGCGCCGACCGCCACCCCCGCGCTGCAGTACCGCGTGGTGGTGGGCCAGATCGCGGCCGTCAACCGGTCGCAACGCTCCATCAGCCTCGCCGTGCCCGCCAGCGCCGATACCCCAGGCCGCACCTGGCAGGTCGCCCTGAGTGAAGGGACGGCCATTACACGCCAGGACGGCACGCGGATTGGCTTCGAAGAGGTGGGGATTGCCGACCAGGTGGAGGTCTCCGGCTTCGAGGCGCCCGCGCCTCGCACCCCGACGGCCAGCCCTGCCCCCGCGGGGACCCTGCTGGCCGCCCAGGTTCGGGTCCTGGTCTCGGCCGTGCCGCCGTCTACCACCGCCCGGCCGGGCACCAACGTGCTCGTGCTCCTGGATGGGGTGGAGAACCTGCGCACGCCTCAGTACGGCTTTACCGGCGACTGGCTCAAGCGCCTGACGGAGACCGGCTATGCCGTCACCGCCATGGACCCCGCCAGGATCCGCAGCGGCGCCAATCTCAATGGCTTCGCCTTAATCGTGATCGGCTACCCCGCGACGCTCTCAGAGAGCGCCCTGGCCGCCGTCAAGGCCAGCAAGCTCCCGATCTTGAACGCGGACCCGCGTCTGGTCCAGCCCCTCGGCCTGGGCCTCAACGTCGACCCGGCGCAGCCGACGCGCATGGTGGCCGGCAAGAAGGTGGAGATCGAAGGGCAGGCCAGCCCGGTGACGCGCGGCTTCTCCGGCGAGGTGGACGTGGCCAACGACACCCTCTACCGGACGCCCATCATCGCCAATGGGACGGTCCTGGGCTCCATCACCGAAGGGGGACGCAAGCTGGCGGTGTGGTCGCTGACCGGCAACGTGATGTACTTCGGCTTCTGGTGGAGCGCCTCCGGCCAGAACCACAATGCCACCTACTGGGCGCTGTTCGACCGCAGCGTGCTCTTCCTGCTGGGGCGCGACCCCCAGTCCGTCCCCCCGCCTACTGGCCGGCCAGCTGCTTGAGCCGGGCGTTGGCGGCGGCCACCGCCGCGCGCATGGTGTCCACGAGCGGCGCCTCGTTCGTCACCACCGTCTTGTTGATGGCCTCCTGCAGCAGGGGACGCACGTCATCGTCGAAGCGGAAGACGGCGTTGGGGAAGGCATACCCCCTCGCCTTGGCGTCGGTAAAGGCGCCCAGGTTCTTGTCCCCCAGCTCGGGGATGGCTTGCTTGACAGTGCGGATCCAGCGATCCGAGAGCGACTTGCGCGGGGGCTGGTTGCCGACGATGCGCATGACGATGTCGTACCACTCGTCGGTCTGCAGGAACCGGAGCAAGAGCCAGCAGGCGTCGGGCGCCCTGGTGCCGGTCCAGATGCCCCAGCCGTCGGTGGTGGCCACGGTGCCCCGCTGCCGCTGGCGCGGATAGGGCGCCACGTCCCAGTCGTACTGGCCGCGCACGGTGTCGCGCACGTGGCGGGTGAGGAACCATGACCCCAGCTCCCACATGCCCGCCTTGCCGAGCATCGGCAGGTTCTTGCCCGCCTTCTGCTGGGGCTGGGGCGCCACGTTGTCGCGCCAAATCCGCTCCTGCACCCAGCGCAGCGCCTCCAGCGCCGGCGGCTGGTCGAGCAGGCACCTGGTGTCGTCGTCGGGATCGACCACCCAGCCGCCATTCTGGATGATGCGCTCCTGCAGGCGGGGGATGGCCGTGTTGATGTCGGCCCCGAACTGCTCCTGCGCCGGGTCGGTCAGCCGGCGCATCGCCTCCAGCTGCCGGTTCCAGTCCCAGGTGTCGTCCGGCAGGGCAACGCCGGCCCGCCGGAAGAGATCCTTGTTGAAGACCAGCGCCGCCGTGTCCAGGAACATGGGCAGGGCGTGCTGGCCGCGCTCCTTGGTGGTGAAGAACCGCCAGTGGCTCTCCACGTAGTCCTGGATCTGCCTGGCGGTGAAGTCTTGCTTGATCCGCCGGTCGAGGATCAGGAGCAGGCCCTTGCGCGACCAGGTGGGCAGGAAGTGGTTGGTGGCGCCGCTGACGTCGGGGCCGTCGCCCGCTACCCACTGGCTGACGTTCTTCTCCTGCCAGCCCGCCTCCTGCGGCTCGGGCACTACCGTGATGTGCGGCTGCTGCTGCCGAAAGAGGGCCAGCCCCTGCTCGGCGGCCTGCACAAACGGGTTGGCGCTGTTGCCCCACGTGCTCCACCGAATGGTGACCGGCTCCTTGCTCGCCGGCGGCCCGCCCTCGCCCCGGCCGGGGAGACACGCAGCGGATGAGAGCGCCGCGGGCAGGCCGGCGGCGGTAGCCAGGGCGGCGCGCCGCGTGCGCCCGCGAGTGCTCTGGCGGGTGGGGTCCATAGTCGGCTCGGGGGTGCTCACGGCTCCTGCTCCTCCTCTCTCCACGTGCTCCACGTGCGCTTCGCGGACAGCTGACCATCCGCGCGCTCTGCGCTGGCGGCTGACCGTCCGCATGCCTCGACCAGCGCCGGCGTGGTGGCCAGGGCACCGGCCCCCACGCCGGCCGGTGGACGTAACTATACCCCCGGCTCCATCTCTCTCTGGGGGGGGTTGGGGTGGGATGCGTGCGAGACATCCGGATCAGCCGCCATGGCAGACCTCACTCCCTTCGGCCGAGGCCGCGCCCGCTCCGATGCGGGGCGGGGGAATGCCGGCCACGGCCCGGCGCCATCCGGAACTTTTGCGCACGCCCGTTGGGGTGAGGGCTCCCTTGAGACTGTCCCCTCTTCCACGGGCAGAGAGCAACGCCTCTTTGGCCGTGAGCGATCCGGCCTAGACCGCGACCGGCGATGGCGTCACCGGCGACGTCACCGGCACCCTGCGCACCTCGACGCTCCCGAGCGCGGTGAAGATGCTCAAGCGCAGGCGGCGCCCGGTGGCGGTGAAGAAGTCGGGCGACGCATTGTCGCTGCCGTGCAGCAGCCCGCTGCTCGACTGGCCCAGGATCTCCCGCGCGCCCAGAAACGAGAGCCCACTCACGTGCACCGGCAGGCGCTCGGGCACGATGATCTCCACGCTGCCGAGCAGGGCCAGAACGACGACCTCGTTGTCACCCTCGCCTAGCGTGGCCGCCCGAAAGTCCAGCACCGTGTTGCCGGCCACGGTGATTACGGGACTGGCCAGGCGCGCGTCCCAAGGCTGCTCTTTCTGCTCCACGCTGCCAAGAAACCGCAAGATCATGGCGTTCGCTCCTCGTCGCACAGGCGCGCCATGGGGCGATTCCTGCGGCGGCCACGGCCACCGTTCGCGCCTCATGGCGCAGGCTTGCTCACCACTAGTGATACACTGCGCCGCCAGCGGGCCTCACGGCCATCACGGCCATCAGGGCGGACACCAGGGGCCCTGAGCCCCAGCGCGCCGGCCAGCGGGCAGCATGGCGGCTGGAGGGCAGCAGGGGACCCAACCCCACCGCGAGTGGGCTGGTGGCATCGTGGGCCCTCAGCGACAGCAGGAGGAGCAGACATGCGCATGCGAGCGGCGGTCGTTACCGAGCGGGGCGGGCCGATCCGCGTGGAGGAGGTGGAGCTACTAGACCCTGGAGAAGGCGAGGTGCGGGTCAAGATCGTGGCCAGCGGCGTCTGCCACAGCTGCCTGCACGCCGCCGACGGGAGCTGGACGCACGTTCCCCTCCCCATCGTGCTGGGCGACGAGGGGGCCGGCATCGTCGAGGCGGCCGGGCGAGGCGTGCGGAGCGTCCGTGAGGGAGATCACGTCATTCTCTCTTGGTCGCCCGCCTGTGGCCTGTGCCATTACTGCGCCATCGGGCGGCCGGTGCTGTGCGAGCGCCGCGCGGCGCGCCTGGGCACCCTGCCCGACGGCACCACGCGCCTCAGGCTCCGCGGCGAACCGCTGTTTCACTTTGGTACCGTGGCCAGCCACGCCGAGTACACCACCATTCCCGAGTCCTGCGCCATCCCGATCCGGCGGGACGTGCCCCTGGAGACCGTGGCCCTGATCGGCTGCTCGGTCATGACGGGGGTCGGCTCGGTGCTCAATACCGCGCGGGTCCCCGCCGGGGCGAGCATGGCCGTCTTTGGCGCCGGCGGGATCGGCCTGAACGTGGTCCAGGGCGGCGGGCTGGTCTCCGCCCATCCGATCATCGCCGTGGACGTGCTGGACAGCAAGCTGGACTATGCGCGGCGTCTCGGCGCGACGCACACCGTCAACGGCGCGACCACCGACCCCGTGGAGGCAATCAAGGCGATCACGGGGCGGGGCGCCGACTTTACCTTCGTGGCGGTGGGCAGCGCCAGGGCCTTCAACCAGGCCTGGGATGCCCTGGCCCCCGGCGGGACCTGCGTCCTGATTGGCCTGCCCGCCACCGACGCCACCGTCACCTTTACCGCGCTGTCCTTGCAGTCCAACGAGAAGGTCATGCGGGGGAGCCGCTATGGCTCGGCGCGCCCGCGGGAGGACTTCCCGCGCCTGGTGGAGCTCTCTCTGGCCGGCCGGCTGCGGATTGACGACCTGATCAACCGGCGCTTCTCCCTGGAGCAGACGGACCAGGCCTATCGCGCCCTGGCCGCCGGCGAGCTGGCGCGGGGGCTGATCGTGAACTGAGACTTGCGGGAAGGGGCCGGCCCCTTTGGGGCTGGCGGCCCTTTTATGGCCCCTTTACTTCAGCCAGCGCCGCTCGCTCAGCAGCTGGTCGCCCAGCAGGCCGAGCGAGACGTGGTACTCCGGCGGGAGCTCCGGATGGTACTCGAAGCGGGCGCGCTGGAAATACTGCACCGTGCGCCCGTTCTCCGTCATCTCTTCGGAGATGGGATAGCCGAAGACGTCCAGGCCGCCGCGGGAGCGCCAGAAGGCGAGGAAGGCGTAATGCAGGCCGTGGCCGGTCTCGGGGAAGTAGACGTGCTCCTCTGAGCTGGTGAACGGCGTGGCCGTTGGGAAGGGGCGCCGGCCGGTGGTGAGCAGGTCGCCCAGGAGCGCTAGCTGCACCTCATAGGGGGTGCCCGCCTTATCGGTGTGGAACTCGAAGCGGGCGCGCTGGAAATACTGCACCGTGCGCCCGTCCTCCAGGATCTCCTCCGTGCGCGGATAGCCGAAGATGTCCAGGCCCCCCCGCTCGCGGAAGAAGGTGAGGAAGGCGCCGCCCACGTTATGTCCAGTGGCCTCGAAGTACTGGCTGGTGGGGCCGGCCGGCCGTGCCGGCGCCGGCTGGGTCATCTCCAGGTAGTAGACGGGGGTGGGCACGGCGGTAGGGGCTGCGGTGGGTGCCGGCGTGGGAGTAGCGGGCGCCGGCTGGCTGGTGGCTGCCGGCGCAGTTGGCGATGGGGCCGGCTCAGACGGCGAGGGGGCCGGCGCGGGCACCGCCCCCTGGGTCTGGATCACGGCCTCGCTGGTCGTCCACCTCAGATCGAAGTTGGTGCTGCGTAGCTGCGCCACGCCGGGCGGCCGCGATCGGTTAAACCGCGTCATGAAGGCGTCCGGCCGGATGACCCTGCTCCCGGCGCTGCCGGTGATGCGGATCTGGATCAGCCGGCCGGAAGGGGCCCGCGACGTCAGATCGAGCGAGAGCAGCCGTCCCACGGCGGTGGCCGGGTCGCCGTTGAGGATCTCTTCCAACTGGCCGGCGGTGAAGGCGCCGGTGGACCAGGAGAACACCGGCGAATCGGCGTCGTAGGGCCGGCCGCTAGGGTCGACGTCGCGGATGCCCCGCAGGTATGGCAGCGGCGTGCCCTGCTGCCAGACCGTCTCGTTGTTTTCGGTCCAGCCGGCGCAGGTGGAGAAGAAGAAGGCCTGGATCACCTGGCCGCGGTACAGGATGACCTGGCCCGCGGTGGCGTCGATGATGGCGTTGACGTTGTCTCGCTCGGCGTTGGCCCCCAGGTAGACCTGGTAACGGGTCGTATCGTCCACGTCGTACCGCTCGCCGGCCCGCGCCCTGGCCTGGAAGATGGCGTAGGAGCGCGCCGCCAGGGTCTGCGCCTTGAGCGCCTCCACCGGCCACAGCGCCGGCATCTCGGCCGGGACGACGCCCCGCAGGTAGTCCTCGATGCTCAGCCGGTTGATCGTGTCCAGCGTTCCCCCGTTGGGCAGCACGAGCAGCTCGCCGCGGAAGGTGTCGTAGTAGGTCCCTGGCCGCCCGCCGACCTCCGCCGACGGCTTGTAGCCGACGACGAAACGGGTGGCGCCGTCCGACGGCCGGAGCACGAGGGGCCCGCGCAGCGCTCCATCGCCCAGCGGGGCCCCGTCGCTGGACCGCATGGCGTAGCGGGGGCCATCACTGCCGGCGAAGAGCTCCAGATAGGCGCCGGCCGGGGCGACCAGCGACGTCCCGCCCCCCGACTCGAGTTGCCACGCCCCGCCCTGGCCGGTGATGCGGGGCGACTCGCCGGGGGCCAGCTGCAGCCCGGCGTGGATCAGGACGCGAATGGCCGTGTCCGGCGCGACCGCCTGCTGGATGGTCGTGCCCTGGTAATAGGCGCCGATGATCTGCGCCGCGCTCTGGCCCGCCAGCGCCCGGCCCCGCGCCCCCCACTGGCACAGCCCGACCCCGTGTCCCCACCCCTTGCCCTCGAACAGCAGAGCCTGGTTCGGGTCGGTGAACTGGTAGACGGCGAGGGTCGGGCCGCTCATTGCCCCCGCCCCGGCCTCGCCCGCCGGCGCCAGCGCCGCGGGCCAGGAGAGGGCCAGCAGGAGCAGCAGGCGGAGGCGCCAGCGGGGCCGGGCCGGCGAGGCGCCAGTCGGCGGCCACGACGAACCGAGACGCCGGAGCAGGCTTCTCAGCGCTGACATGGCGGGTTGTGGGGCCTGGCCGCAGGACCGGTTCCAGGCAACGGCCGGTATGAATGGTGGACCACGTCGCAACAAGGAGAAGCGTGCCGCGCGGTAAGATACTGCCACCGTTCTATAACGGCCGGCGCCGCCGCCGAGTTCGGGGCGTTACCCCAATAGGGCGCCCGGGGCTTGGCGCTCAGGACTGCTCAGGGCCTGGCGCTCAGGGCCCAGGATCCGGTCCTCGGAGGCAAGGGCTCTGAACGCTGGACCCGTGGCGGCGCGCTCGGCAGGAGCTCGGCCCTGCGGGGCGCGACTGAGCGCTGGATAGGGAGAACGGAGAACGCCCGAAGGAGTGGTTCGCGTGCGGTCGCGGTCGTTCCCTCTCGCCGTCATCCTGCTGCTCGTCGTAGCCATCCCCCTCTGGCCCCGCACCGGAGCGGACCTGATCGCCCCGCGCCCGAGCCAGGCGCAGGCGGCGCCGGCGGGCGCAGTCGCGCAGCGCGCGGCGCTCCACCCGCCGCCGATCCTGGCCAAGAGCGCGTATCTCCTGGACGTAGCCAGTGGCGAAGCCCTGTTCCAGAAGTTCCCGCACACCAGGCGCCCGATGGCGTCCGCGACCAAGATCATGACCGGTCTGCTGGCGGCGGAGAGCGGGCGCCTGGACGAGATGGCCACGGTCAGCCGGCGCGCCGCCGCCATTGGCGAGACGACCATGGGATTGGTGGAGGGGGAGCGGGTGATGGTGGGCGAGCTCCTGTTCGGTCTGCTGATGAACTCGGGGAACGACGCCGCCGTCGCGCTGGCGGAGCACCTGGCCGGGTCGGAGCAAGCCTTCGTGGCGGCGATGAACGCCCGCGCGGCCCAGCTCGGGCTGGCCAATACCCGCTTCGCCAATCCCCACGGGCTGGACCACGGCAGCTATTACTCCCCGGCCCACTACTCCACGGCGCATGACCTGGCGCTGCTGATGGCCGCCGCCATGGCCAACCCGACCTTCGCCCGCGCCGCCGGCACCATGAGGCGCACGGTGGCCGGGCCCCCCGGCCGGCCGGCGCACGTGCTGCGCCACACGCTGAGCGCTCTCTGGTGGTACCCCGGCGTGATGGGGGGCAAGACCGGCTGGACCGGTCGCGCAGGGCAGGTACGCGTGGCGGCGGCGCAGCGGGGTCCCACCCACCTGGTGGCGGTGGTGATGGATTCGCCCGATCATGTGGGCGAGCTGCGCGACCTGCTCGACTTCGGCTTTGCGCTCAACGGACGGGGAGAGGCGCAGGGCAGCGTCCCTCTGAGCGCTGAGGCCTTCCCGCCGGCAGACGCCCGCCTGGCGCAGGCCTGGGCGGCTTATAAGCAGCTGGCCCTGGCGCCGGACGGGCGCATCCGCACCGGCGCGGACGGGGCGGAAGGATCGGCTGGCGCGCAGGCCGCTGCCCTGCTGCACGCCGTCTGGTTTCGTGACCGCGCGGCCTTTGACCGCATCTGGACCTGGACCAGCCAGGCCCTCACCCGCCGGCAGGGCCCCCCGCGGGACGCCCTCTTCGCCGGCCGCTGGGCGCACGGCGCCGTAGTGGACTGGAACAACGCCACCGGCGCCGACCAGCGGATCGCAGCGGCCCTGCTGCTGGCCTCGCGCCTCTGGAATGAGCCGGCCTACGCCAGAGAGGCCGGGCCTATCCTGGAGGCGGTGCTGAATAAGGCGGCCATCTCCTGGCGGGGCGGCCTGGGCATTGCGGCGGCCAACACCTTCCTCAAGGAGCTAGAGCCGGTCACCACCTCCGCCGCCGACCTGACGCCCGCCTTCTACCGCATGTTCGCCGAGGCGTCCCGCAACGCCACGTGGCTCTCCCTGCTGGATGGCACCTACGCCTCCCTGGAGCAGGCGGCGTCGCCGGATGGCCCCCTGGGCAGCGGCGCCGGGCTCATCCCCAGCTGGTTTGCCGTCTCGCGCCAGGGGGGCCGCGTCGCCCCGCCGGTGGACCCGTCCTGGCAGTCGACCGGCTTCGCCGACGCCTCGCCGGCGCTGGTCTGGCAGCTTGGGCTCGATCTGCTCTGGAACGGCGACGAGCGCGCCGCCCGGCTCCTGGGCCCGACCGCCCGCCTGCTCGGCGGCGAGATGGTGCAGCGCCAGCGCATCGCCCGCGCCTATATCCGCACCGGCCTGCCCGCCACCGGCGCGGAGACGGCTGCCTACGGGGCGCTGGCGGCCCTGGCCTTGCCGGGGCTGGAGCCTCACGCCGAGCCGGCCTTCCGCGCCAGGCTCCAGGCGGCGCTGGACGCGCGCGACCCGCAGCGGATCCTGGACGGCATCGATGGCCTGTGGCTGCTGGCCGGCGGGCCGCCCAACTTCTGGCGCATCTGGTGGCCGCCGGACGACCTGCCGACGACGCGCAATGACGGCGTCGTCCCGCCCGAGGACGACCGGCCGTGGCGCTACTTTCCGGAAACTGGCCACGTGGTGCAGGGGGCCTTCCTGGAGTACTTCCAGGCCAACGGCGGAGTGGAGACGTTCGGCCTGCCCCGCACTGACGAGCTGGTCGAGGACGGGAGGTCGGTGCAGTACTTCCAGCGGGCGCGGATGGAGTACGTGGCCACCGCGGACGGCGCCGAGATCGTGCTGGCGCCCCTGGGCGCCTGGGCCGCTGCGGCCCGCGGCGTGCTCGCCCGCCCCGAGGCGGCCCCGGTCGCGCCCTTCGAGAGCACCGACCAGCGCCTGTACGTCCCCGAGACCGGCCACAGCATCCAGCTCGGGTTCAAGCGCTTCTACGAGGGCCATGGCGGGGCCGCCGTGCTGGGCCTGCCCCTTACCGAGGAGTTCGATGAGGACGGGTTCACCGTCCAGTACTTTGAGCGCGCGCGCCTGGAGTACCTGCCCGGGCGCCCGGTCCAGGCCGGGCTCCTGGGCGACGACCTGCTGCGGACCAAGGGCTGGCTCAAGTAGCGAAGGACAGTAGACAGCAGCGGCGCCCTTTTCAAGAGCCGGGCGGGCGCGCTATGGTGGTGTCTATGCAAGGGACACCGACGATCGAGCCGGCGGCGGGGAAGCTGCCGAAGGGCCTGGCGCACGCGGGCGAGGGTGAGGCGGCGCAGCCGGGCGATCCCTGCGTCATGGTCATCTTCGGGGGCACCGGCGACCTGACCAAACGCAAGCTCGTCCCCGCCCTCTACAACCTGGCCGCCAGCCGCGTCCTGGCACCGGAGTTCGCCGTGATCGGGCTGGGCCGGACGCGCTGGACGACGGACGACTTCCGGCGCCAGATGACCAACGACATCAAGGAGTTCGCCACCCAATCGGTCGACCCGCTGCTCTGGGAGCAATTTGTGCAGAGGCTTTACTATTTGTCCGGCGACCTGCAGGATCCGGGGACGTATGAGCGCCTAGGGCAGCTGCTGCAGGACGTCGATGGGCGCCACGGCACGCGGGGCAACTATTTCTATTACCTGGCCACGCTGCCGGAGCACTTTGCAGTAGTAGTGCGGCAGCTGGGCGCAGCGGGGCTGGTGCGGGAGGAGCAGGGGCAGTGGCGGCGGGTCATCATCGAGAAGCCCTACGGGCGGGACCTGGAATCGGCGCGGGCGCTCAATCGCGAGCTGAGCCACGTGCTCAGCGAGAGCCAGATCTACCGCATCGACCACTATTTGGGGAAAGAGACGGTCCAGAATATCCTGGTGTTCCGCTTTGCCAACGGCATCTTCGAGCCGATCTGGAACCGGAACTACATCGACCACGTCCAGCTCACGGTGGCGGAGAGTATCGGCGTCGAGCAGCGGGGGCGGTACTACGACCAGGCGGGGGCCCTGCGGGACATGGTGCCCAACCACATCTTCCAGCTCATTAGCCTGACCGCGATGGAGCCGCCGAGTTCCTTCGCCGCGCGGTCGGTGCGGGACGAGCAGGCCAAGGTGCTGCAGGCGGTGCAGCCCCTGACACCGGAGGAGGTGCTCCGGCGGGCGGTGCGCGGGCAGTACGACGCCGGCTTCATCGACGGGCAACGAGTGCCGGCCTACCGGTCGGAGCCCCACGTCGCCCCCGACTCCAAGACGGAGACGTTTGTCGCGCTGAAGCTCGCCATCGATAACTGGCGGTGGGCAGACGTGCCCTTCTACCTGCGGACGGGCAAGCGCCTACCCAGGCGCGTGACGGAGATCGCCATCCAGTTCAAGCGCGCGCCGTCCATCGTCTTTCGCAATACGCCAATCGAGCGGCTGGCGCCCAACCAGCTCGTGCTGCACATCCAGCCGGAGGAAGGGATCTCGCTCCGGTTCGGGGCCAAGATCCCCGGCACGGTGATGCGCCTGGGGGCGGTGGACATGGACTTCAAGTACGAAGACTACTTCGGCAGCACGGCCAGCACGGGCTACGAGCGCCTGCTGCACGACTGTATGATCGGCGATGCCACTTTGTTCCAGCGCGCAGACATGGTGGAGGCCGGCTGGGAGATCGTGGAGCCGATCCTGGACATCTGGCAGGCGGTGCCGCCGCGCAGCTTTCCGAACTACGCCGCGGGGACGTGGGGGCCCAGGGAGGCCCACGAGCTGCTGGAGCGTGACGGGCGGCGCTGGCGCGATGCCGGTTCGCAAGGACACGGAGCAAGTTCGTAGAGATACGTCACCGGAAGCGAACAGTCCCGTCTCCCTTTGGGAGAGGGCTAGGGTGAGGGCTCCGCACAGAAAGAGGCCAGGCGAGCCGGCGCGCGTCCGCCGGGAAGAGAGTAGGGCCAGGCGGTAGACGAGCGCGGTGAGGGTCGCGCCACGCGGGAGGCCGCGGCGCAATAGGGCGCCTCAGTCCGGCCGCTGGACGCGGATGTGCAGCTCCTTGAGCTGCTCCTCCGACACGGGGGATGGAGCGCCCATCATCAGGTCGCTCGCCGCCTGGTTCTTGGGGAAGGCGATGGCCTCGCGGATCGTCTCCTCCGACGCCAGCACGGCGATCAGCCGGTCCAGGCCAATGGCGATGCCCCCGTGGGGCGGCGCGCCGTACTCAAACGCCTCCAGGATGGTGCCGAACTGGGCGGCAATCTGCTCGTCCGTGTAGCCCATCAGGCGGAAGATCGTCTCCTGAAGCGGGCGGGTGTGGATGCGCACGCTCCCCCCGCCGAGCTCGTAGCCGTTGCAGATCAGGTCGTACTGCTTGGACAGGGCGCGGCCGGGATCGCTCTCCAGCAGGTGGACATCGCTATCCTTGGGCGCGCAGAAGGGGTTGTGCGAGAAGGTCCAGGCGCCCCGCTCGTCGTCCCACTCCAAGAGTGGAAAGTCCACCACCCAGCAGAAGGCCAGGACGTTGGGGTCAGCCAGGCCCAGTTGCACGCCCAGGTGATCGCGCAGGCGGTGCAGGACCTCATTGGCCACGGCCGGCTGGTCGGCGACCAGGGCCACCAGGTCGCCCTCCTGCGCGTGGAAGGCGGCGCGTAGCTGCTCCATGACCTCGTCGCCCACGTGCTGCCGGAACGGGCTGCGTACGCCGTCACCAATCCAGGCGGCGGTGGCCAGCCCCTTGGCCCCGAAGCTGCGCGCCAGCTCCACCAGGTGGTCGACCTCCCGCCGGCTCCAGGTGGCGCAGCCGGGCGCGCGAATACCCTTGATGATCCCGCCCTGTTCCACCGCGCTGCGGAAGACGCCGAACCCAGACGTGCCGAGCAGCTGGGTGACATCCACCAGCTCCAGCCCGAAGCGCAGGTCCGGCCGGTCGGTGCCGTACTTCGCCATGGCCTCGGCGTAGGTCAGGCGCGGGAAGGGGCGGTAGAGCAGGCGCTTGTGGGACAGCTTCTCCACCAGCTCCACGTGCAGGGCCTCGATCACCCCCATCACGTCCTCCTCAGTGACGAAGGACATCTCCAGGTCGAGCTGGGTGAACTCCGGCTGCCGGTCCGCGCGCAGGTCCTCATCACGGAAGCAGCGGGCGATCTGGAAGTAGCGGTCCATCCCCGCCACCATCAGCAGCTGCTTGAACTGCTGAGGCGCCTGGGGCAAGGCATAGAAGCAGCCCGGGTGCAGGCGCGACGGCACTAGGAAGTCCCGCGCCCCTTCGGGGGTGCTCTTGGTCAGGATCGGCGTCTCGATCTCGATGAAGTGGCGGGCATCCAGAAAGTCCCGCATGAACTTCGTGACGCGGTGGCGGAGTACGATGGTGTCGCGCAGGCGCTGGCGGCGCAGGTCCAGGTAGCGGTACCTGAGCCTGAGGCTCTCCTCCACCGGCACGTCCTCGTTGATGTAGAACGGGGGCGTCCTGGCCGGATTGAGCAGCGTCACCTGATCCACGGCCACCTCGATCTCGCCGGTGGGCAGATGGGGGTTCTCGGTCCCCGCCGGCCGGCGCCGCACCTCGCCTTCGACGGAGATGACGTACTCCACGCGCAGGCCGGCGGCGCGCTCATGGGCCGGGGCCGAGATCTCAGGGTTGAAGACCAGCTGCGTCAGGCCGTACCGGTCCCGCAGGTCGATGAAGATCAGGCCGCCGTGGTCGCGCCGGCGATGGACCCAGCCTTGCAGGACCACGCGCTGGCCCTGGTGGCCGGCGCGAAGCTCGCCACAGGTGTGGGTGCGCTTGGCCGGAAGCACGCTCCAAGCTAGGGCAGCGGGGGAAGCGGGTTGAACGGTGTCGGCAATGCTCATGGCTCTGTTCGACCTCACCCCCGTCCTCGCTATAGGGAAGGGGGACGGTGGGGCGACGTGTGCTGGTTCACTATGCTGGATCACAGCTTGGGCACCAGGGCCCGCGCCTGGCGGGTGATCCAGCGAGCGGGCTCGCGGATCTCGGCCAGGGTCGGCAGGCACTCGGGCGCCTGCCACACTCGATTGAGAAAGTCAATGCCCCGCGCGGTCACCACCTGCTCGCAGAACCGCTCGCCCAGGGCATACTGCTCCAGCTTGATGTCCAGGCCGGTCAGCTTGATAAAGAGCTGCTCGGCGGCGCTGCGGTGGCGCAGCCGGCTCTCGAACGTCTGCTTCAGGAGGTGGTGGCTGTGCAGCCGGCGGGCCCCCACCTCATTCATTACGTGGTTGCTGTATCCCTCCATCACCGCCATCAGCGCCTGCAGCCGGCGGAAGATGTCCCGCTGCTCGCGGCTCATCATCAGCTCCAGGACGTGGTGGCTCTCGAAGAGGTTGTCCTTGATGCGGCCGGCCCAGGTGCCCAGGACGGTCCGCGACTGGTTGCCGAACAGGTCCTCGCTGAGCGTGCGCAGGTAGCTGGTCAGCAGGTCGTTCATGTAGCGGCGCACCCACGGCTGGGCCTCAAGCTCGAAGGCGTGCGTCACCTCGTGCAGGGCGATCCAGGACCGGAACTCGGCCGCCGGCAGCCGGTATTGGCGCTCGAAGGCGAGCAGATTGGGCACGACGAAGTACAGCCGGCCGGCGGTGACCGGCTCGCGGCCCAGCAGGGAGAGATCGTACTGCCCCAGCACCCGCCGTGCCAGATAGCCCAGCAAGATGCCCACCTGCCCGCTGAGCACCGCCTGCCCCAGCACGCCCACGGGACCGCCGGCGCGGGGAGTGCGGGCGATGGCGGCGGCGTAGGCGTCGTCGAGCGGCCCGAACATCAGCCGGAACTGGGCCAGGTTGGCGTCGACCCACTCCGCGCGGTCGAAGACGTGCACCTGGGTTAGCGCCGCCGGCAGGCGCAGGCCGGTGTACTGGCCCACCAGCTCTGCCGACTGGTCGACGAGGGAGGCGTACTCGTGCTGCGTGGCCTCCCGCTGGCGGCTGTCGGTCCAGGGAACGGTCTCCCCCTGCCTGGCCGCCCTGCTGGCGATGGACCGCGCCCACTCCCAGTTGATCAGCCGCGGATTGTCCGCGCTGTCGCGGCTGGCGCCGTCGCTCAACGCCTTGCCGGCGACCCAGGCAGCTCCCGCGGCCAGGCCCACCACGACCCCCGTTCCGATCAGGCGGGCGGCGACGGTCCCCGGCCACAGGGCGGGCAGAAGCGTGATCGCTCGACTCATGAAGTACTGACAGAGTGTACCGTGCTGGGGCATCGCCCCGGCCGCGCGGCCGCGGCCGTCGTTCCCCCTCTCTCGCGTGCGGGAGAGAAGGCGGCGGGGCCAAGCCGCACGGTGGGGTGCAGTGGCGCAGGGGTGCGGCGCGGCCCCGACCGAAGGGGGTGGGGAGCCGGGGGCCGCCCCGTGCCGTCAGCCGGCGGAGGCGCGGCCCCGACCGAAGGAGGTGAGGGCTGCCCGCTCCCTCGCTCCCCCGCCCCCCGCCTCATCCCCAACTGCACACGGTCACGCCTTCTCCCCTGGCCCTCGTTCCCCCTCTCCGTGTCGGAGAGGGGGCCAGGGGGTGAGGTCTCTCCCCGCGTCGGAGCAGGGGGGCGGGGCGCAGGCGGGTGGCGGCTACCGTCCCGTGCGGTAGATGGTGGTCTGGCCCTGCCGGAAGGCGACCTGGAGCCCCCCCGCGGCGGCTAGGGCGTCGAAGCGCTCCACGAAGCGTCGCTGCTCGTCGGGATTGGCGCCGCCGTACTTCTGGTGCTCCAGGTAGCCCACCACGATGTAGGACACGTTGTACTTGTCCAGGAGCGGGCGGGCCTGCTCGAACGTGGCGGCGGTGTAGATCGCGTCCACGTCCTGCTTGCGCGTCTCCACCTCGGCGTTGATGGCCGTCCCGCGCCACAGCCGCTCGTGCTGGTCCCAGCCCAGGATAGTGGGAAAGCCGGTCTGGGTGGCCAGGCGCGAGAACTCGCTGTAGGCCCCGCCGGTGGCCTCCAGCACCACGGGGGCCGGCCGCGCTGGCGTGGCGCCGTGCTGGCGCAGCCACTGGGCGGCAGCATAGTCGTCGGGGTGGTAGCGCCGCATCCAGTCCATGCCGTCCAGGGTCGGCGGGTTCTGAAAGGCGTTCGTACGCAAGAGGGTGACCTTGTAGGGGAAGAAGGTGGTTGCGCCCAAGAGCAGGACGCAGGTGGCGGCAAAGGCGCGGAGGGCACGGCGACCGGCCGGCTGGTGGCGCTGCAGCCAGAGGCGGCGCAGCAGCCAGCAGGTGGCGGCGCTTCCCGCCACCGCCATCAGGATCCAGGCCTGGTAGTAGAGCTTGAACACCGTGTTCATGCGGCGCAGGGCGCCGCCGTAGAAGTCGCGGATGTAGACCACCTCGCAGGCGGCCAGGAGCGCCAGAGCCAGGCAGAGCGCCCCCAGGGCAAAGGCCAGTGGCCGGCCGCCGAGCCGGCTGCCCGGCTCCAGCGCCCGCCGCGCCCCCGCGCCGGCCAGGGCCGCCAGCAGCAGGCACAGCAGCAGGGTGCCGGATCCGGCCCGTTCCGCCAGCCAGAGCAGGACGATGGCCCCGCCGGCCAGCGCCGCGAGCTCCCAGCCGGCCACAGGCCGGGCCACGATCGCGGTGGCGCGTGCCCCCGTGACGGAGGCCCGCACCGCGCCACGCAAGACGGGCAGGCCGCCCGCGGCCACGAACACGATCGGCGCCAGGAGCAGCAGCTGGACGCCCCAGAACTGCAGGAACTGATCCAGCCGGCTGCGGATGGCGACCAGGCCCAGGGGCAGGCCCCCGCCGTCGGAAACGACGGGTGGCTTGAACGTGAGGTGGAAGGGGGCGAAGAGCAGGACGGCCAGCGCGCCGGCCAGCAGCACCGCGCCCGCGGTGCGGGTCCACGACGGGTACGGCGCAGACGCAGGCTCATTCTCAGCCACACCGGCCGCACCGGCGCCGTCCGTGCCCCGCGCCACCGGCGAGGCGCGGCGCCAGATCCACCACGCGCCAGCGATGGCAGCGGCCTGCGCCAGCGCAAAGTAGGCGGGGAAGTCCCAGCTATTGAGGAAGTAGAGGCTGCCCAGGATCAGCGCGCCCGGAAGCAGCTCGGCGAATGGTGCCAGACGATGGACGAAAGCCGGCAGACGAAGGCCCTCGCCCTTCGCCCCTCGTCCTTCACGGCTGGGCGCCGGCTGGCGCTCGGCGGGCCAGAGCGGCTCGCCGGCCAGCGCCCAGCGATAGAGCCGCGGCGGGCGCATCAGCCAGGCGTAGGCCAGCCCGATGGCCACCAGGGTAAAGGGAAGGGCAAGCACATGCGGGTGCAAATCGCCCAGCAGGAAGGAGAAGGCGGGAAACTCGTTGATGGTGTAGTCAAGCTCCTGGTTCCCCTGCCGGATGACCAGCACGCGCGTGGCGTTCCAGCCGATCCCCGTCCAGAAGTCCTTCTCCCACAGGCCGGAGCCATCGAAGCGGCGCAGCGCCGTCCAGAGATTGCCGGCGATGAGGAGCAGGTAGACGGCCAGCAGGCCCGCGCCGACGAAGGGCCAGCCGCTGCGCAGCGACCACACGGGCAGCGGCCTTGCCTCCGCGTCGCTCCCGGCGCCGGCGCGGGCTGCCGGTGCGGCAGGCGCCTCCACGGTGGGGGGCGCAGGGGCCCCACCGCCGGCAGGCGCTCCCCGTTTCGCCACCACGCGGGGCCGCGGCAGCTCGGCCCAGATGTCGCGGGTCAGGCTGTAGCCGAGGCTGAAGCTGCCGGCGGCGGCCAGGGCAAAGAGTAAGGCCAGCGCCAGGTTGTAGCCCCAGGCGGGCGGGACCTGGGTCAGCTCGAGCAGCAGGCCCTGGATGAGGTAGCCGAAGTAGTAGTAGTTAATGGTCGGGTTGGGGACCGACGGCGACGGCGCCAGCCAGGGATCCAGCGGGGGGAAGTAGGTTGAGCGAGTAATCGCGTTCAGGAAGGCGAAGTCCATGAACTTCTCGGTGCCCTCGATGTTGGGGTTGTAGATACGGATCCCCAGGAAACCGAGGTAGGACGCGAGGAAGATGCCTTCCTCCAGCAGGAGCAGGCGCCGGCGCTGCAGCCACAACGCCACCAGGGCCGGCCCGTCGCGCCGCCAGACCCAGCCGGCGCCCGCTGCGATGCCCACCAGGAGGAGGATCAGCGTCAGTCGGTAGTTGGGCAGGAGATGGAGGACGGGCAGCAGCCAGCCCAGATACCCGAACAGCAGCAGACCAAAGGCCTTGGACAGGCCGTAGCCGCGATCGGCCAGCGGGCGGAAGAGACGGACGGCGAGAGGGGCCGCGCAGAGCGCGATCACCTGGGCGGCAGCCCACCACCAGAGCGCGGCCAGCATCGATCAACGTCGGGCAATACCAAATGAAGCAGGAGGAAGGAAAAAGGAAGAATGAAGTTGGTGCCCGCGCCCCTGTCCTCTTGCTTTCTTCCCTGTGCCTTCGTCCTGCTTCATTCTTCCTTTTCCCCGCCTATGGCAGAAGCGCGAACACCTGCACGCGGTGGTTGCCGGAGTCCACGACGTAGAGCGCGTCGCCGGCGACGATGCCCAGGGGCAGGTCGAGCTGGCCGGGGGTCCGCCCCTGCTCACCGGCGGCGGCCAGCACCTCGCCGTTGGGGCCAAACTTGATGATGCGGGCGTTGGGCGGGTCGGTGACGTAGACGTTGCCCTGGGCGTCGACGGCCAGATACGGCTCGGTGCGGACGCCGGCCTGCCACCCTCCCACCGGCCATTCGGCGACGAACCGGCCAGTGGCGTCGAACTTCTGGATCCGGCGGTTGTTGGTGTCGGCCACGTAGAGCTCGCCCGCAGGGCCGACGGCGATCCCGATCGGCTCATTGAGCTGGCCGGGGCCAGCCCCGCCGGCGCCGAACTGGGCCAGGAACCGGCCGGTGGCGTCAAACTTCTGGATCCGCTTGTTGCCCGTATCGGTGACATAGACGTTGCCCTGGGCGTCGAGGGCGATGCCGCGGGGGCCCCAGAACCCGCCCTGGCCGGACCACTTGGTGATGAACTTGCCGGTGGCGTCGAACTTCTGGATGCGGTGGTTCCAGGTGTCGGCGACGTAGATGTTGCCCTGGGCATCAATGGCCACCCCCATCGGCTCCTTGAACTGGCCGTCGCCCCCGCCTTCGGTGCCCCAGGCGGCCAGCAGCTTGCCCGTCCGGTCGAACTTCTGGATGCGGTGGTTGAGCGTGTCGGCGACGTAGATGTTGCCCTGGGCGTCGAGGGCGATGCCGCGGGGCGTATTGAACTGGCCGGGACTGCGCCCGTTGCCGCCCCACTGCGTCACCAGGTTCAGCGTCACCGCCTTGGCGGTGTACTGCTCCACGTTGGCCCGCGCGCCCGCGCCAGCGAGCTGGCCGGCCGGCGCGGGCGCCGTCTCCGCGGCGGCGCCCGCCGGCGATCCGGGGCCAAGCCCCTCTTTGAGGTAGACATAGAAGTCGTAGGAGCCGAGCGGCTGCGTCGGCTCGCGGTAGATCAGCCACTTCCACAGGCCATCCCGCACGTCCTTGCGGGCCAGGTAGCCGAGCAGGCCCCCGGACCTGGCGATCTGCTCGGGAATGGAGCGGTAGTCTTCCGGATACCACCAGCGCATCTTGTACCTGGTGCGGGTGTAGCCCTGCAGGAAGGGGCGGTTCTTCTCGTCGTCCTCCAGCGCCACCAGGACCACTGGCTTGGTGGCCGGCGCCGTCAGGTTGGCCGGGTAGTCGGCGTTCTTGAAGTCGCGCAGGTACCAGGAGAAGGGCCACCAGGTGCCGCTCTGCACCGTGATCCCGATGGCGCGGGCGTCGCCCGTCTGCTCAAGCGAGAGGCGCTCAATGTCCTGCACCACCTTCTTGACGTCCGGTGCCGTCTGGGTATAGACCAGCAGGTCCTTCGGCGTATCCGGGCGCTCGAAGTTGACTGGCCAGCCGGTGTGGATCGTCCACAGCCCGAGCACGGCAGCTCCGCCAAAGGCGAGCCGCTTCTCCCACACGTGGCGCCCCGCGCTACTGGCCAGCTCACCGAGGTAGCGGGCGGCCAGCAGGACCATGGGGAGCGCGATGTGGATCACCAGCCACGGCATCTTCTCGCCGGCCCAGGAATAGATGATCAGGGCCAGCACCCACCACCAGATCAGGAACGAGGTCAGCCACGTCGGCCGGCGCAGGTAGTAGACCGTGGCCACCAGCGTGAAGACCCAGGCCAGGGTCTCATAGGCGCTGAGGATGAGCAGGTAGTAATACCAGGGCTGATTGCCCCGCTGGACGCCGTGCTGCTCCAGCCAGTAGGTGATGGAGCTCCAGAGGCCGTCACGCACGCCGCCGGGGTTGGTGAAGAAGCTGGTGAAGAGCACGACGTAGATGGCGGCAAAGATGACGACGCCGCCCCAGAAGGTGCCCAGGCCCCAGAACCCAGGCTGGTCCTGCCAGAGCGTGCGCAGGGCCGTGCTGAACGTTCCGTCAAGCCGGCCGTCGCGGCGCCCGCGCCGTGACGCGGCGCCGGTGGACGCCGGCCCCTTCAGCCTCGGCCGCGG
>DAOTTI010000150.1:0-10852 GCA_034437795.1 Chloroflexota bacterium
GGTGCTGGTGACGCATGAGGCGACGATCGCTCGCCACACGCGCCGCATCCTGCACCTGCGGGATGGCCGGCTCAGCCAGGATGAAGCCGTTCCCCCCGACCAGCAGCTCATCGCCCGCCCCATCTATGAGGCGGAGAGCGGGGGATAAGTACGGAAAGCGTAAAGCGTAATACGCAATGCGTAATACATATTGTGTAGTACGTAATGCGTAAGCGTGAGGCGTAGTGGGTAGGGCGGAGGGCGCCATGCTGTTCGGTGAGAGCATTCGGGTAGCGCTGCGGGCGATGGGGGCGAACAAGCTCCGCACGTCGCTGACGATGCTGGGCATGATCATCGGCGTGGGCGCGGTCATCGCCCTCATGTCCATCGGCAAAGGCGTACAGGCCAGCATCACCGCCCAGATCAAGGGGCTGGGCACCAATCTGCTCTTCATCACCCCCGGCGCGCAGACCCAGGGCGGGGTGCGCACCCAGGCCGGCACGGCCCCCACCCTGACCATGGAAGATGCGGACGCCATCCTGGACTCCGGCCGCGTCCCCCAGGCCGTGGCCGTGGCGCCTGAGCGGGTCAACTTCTTCCAGGTCGTGGCGGCGGGGCAGAACACCGCCACCCGAGTGAGCGGCGTCACGCCATCGTTTCAGGACGTACGCAACTTCCGCGTGGCGGAAGGCGAGTTCATCACCAAGGAGCACATGGACGCCCGCTCCCTGGTTGCCGTCCTGGGCGCCAACGTCAGAGACCTCTTGTTCGGCGACGGCGACGCCGTGGGCCAGACGGTGCGCGTCAACCAGGTGAGCCTGCGCGTGATCGGGGTCATGGAACGGAAGGGCGCCCAGGCGCAGGGCAACCAGGACGACGTCATCTTCGTTCCCCTGACCACGATGGAGTCTCGTCTGATCCGGACCCGCACCGCGCGCGGCGCCCCGAGCGTCTCCACCATCTACGTGCAGCTCGTCGACGAATCGCGCGAAACTCTGGACGCCGCCGTCCAGAACATCGGCGATCTCTTGCGCGAACGGCACCGTGTGTCCGAGGACGACTTCACCATTCGCAGCCAGGAGGACCTGCTGGCCACTGCCAATCAGATCACCGGCTTTCTCACCCTCTTCCTGGGCTCGGTCGCCGGCATCTCCCTCCTCGTCGGCGGCATCGGGATCATGAACATCATGCTCGTCTCTGTCACCGAGCGGACGCGCGAGATCGGCATCCGCAAGGCCGTGGGTGCCAAACGCCGCGACATCCTGGCGCAGTTCCTGATCGAGGCCACGGTGGTGAGCGTGGTCGGCGGTGCCGTCGGCGTCGTCCTCGGCGCCGGTGGCTCGAAGCTGCTGGACGGCATCCGCTTCGGCGGGCCGACCTCGCCGCCGGTACAGACCCTCGTCACGCCTGACGCGGTCGTGCTCGCGGTGGCCGTGGCGGGGCTGGTGGGCCTCTTCTTCGGCGTCTACCCCGCGGTCAAGGCGTCACGGCTGAACCCGATTGACGCCCTCAGGTACGAATAGGGACGGGTGATAAGGAGGGGGTAAGGACAGGTGGCGGCCAGTAACGACCAGGGGCTGCGCGCACGACCAGGCAGCAAGTCAGAGCTCCCAGTAGACGCATAACCACCAGGCACTACGACAGATCCAGGAACAACGTCATGCTATTTCGAAACCTCCTCATCGGTGTCGCCATCTTTGGACTTGGCTGGGGCGCCTCCTTCGGCGCCGGCGTGGCCTATGGCCGGCGCGCTGCACCGGCGACGGCGCAGGCGGCCACCGCGCCAGGCGGGCAGGGCGCCCAGTCTGGCCAGGCCGGCGCGGCGGCGCAGGCGGGCCAGGGCAATCCGGCCGCCCAGGCCGGCGCGGGGCGCGCCGTCGCCGGTACCGTGGAACGCGTCGACGGGCGGACCATCACGCTGGCCGGGCCGAACAACCAGTCGTTCCGCGTCACGCTGTCCGACCAGACGTCGATCCTCAAGACCGTGGCGGGCACGCCGGCCGATCTCGCCCCTGGGGTGCGCCTGACGGTGCAGGCGCAAGGACAGCCCGCCGCCGACGGGACCATCACGGCTGCCACGATCACCATTCTCCCCGAAGGAGCGCCCGGCGCGGGCGCCGGCGCGGACCGGGGCCAGGGCGGCCAGCGCCCCCCGCAGCGCCCCGCGGGGTAGCATTGCCGGCAGCGTGGTAGCAGCGGCAGGGTAGTATCAGTTCACTATGCGCTTCAGTATGTGCTGACCGCGCCGACGAGTATGAACTGGCGCCGCTTTCTGCTCCGTGAGCTGCTGCACATCGTCCTAGTCTCATTGTGGATCGTGCTGCTTCACCGCACGGTGGATGCCTTCGAGGTCGACGGCGCCAGCATGGAGCCGACCCTGCACAGCCACCATTACGTCATCGTGGACACGCTCACCGCGGCGCGGCGCCCGCCCCAGCGCGGCGAGGTCATCGTCTTTCGCTATCCGCGCAACCCGCGGGTGGAGTACGTCAAGCGCGTGGTCGGCCTGCCCGGCGAGACCGTCAGCATCGCCCACGGCCTGGTCTGGATCAACGAGCAGCCCCTGGACGAGCCCTACGTGCGGGAGCGGCCCAGGTACTTCTGGGGCCCGGCCAGGATTCCGGCCGATAGCGTCTTCGTCCTGGGCGACAACCGGAACAGCAGCAGCGACTCACACCTCTGGGGGCCGGTGCCGTTACGCTACGTCGTCGGCCGCGCCTGGTTCGCCTATCGCCCCCTCACCGGGTGGACGTGGCTCCTCGGGCAGCGCCCTGCCCTCTTGAAGCGCTCCTGAGCCAGGTTCACGGGGCGTTCCGTCACCCTCTCCCACGGGGAGAGGGAGGTCTCGGCGGGCGGTCACTACGTCAGGCTAGCCGGGATGATCCACGGCCAGCGAAGGATCCCCGCTCCCTTTGGGAGAGCGGGGGCCCGCGCAGCGGGCAGCGGTGAGGGCTCCACTCGTGAATACGCCAGGCTAGCGCCGGTAGGCGGCGATGATGGCGTTCACCAGGGGCACGATCTCCTGCACTACCTGCCGCGCGGTCTTCTGGTTGGCGTAGAGCGCGGCCAGGCCCTTATTGATCTCGGCCTCCATCTCGTCCCAGCCGAGCGCCTGCGGGTCTGGGTGGACGAACTCAGGCGCCTGAACGAAGACGTCGATCCCCTTCGGAGGCCGGCTGCGGTCGATGAAGCACGCGTCGCGTAGGACGCTCTTGCGCGGCGGCGCGACTGAGCCCTCCTTGCACTCCTCGATCTGCACCTCACGTGACGCGGCGAATTTCTGGAGCTCCCACGCCTCGTTCAGGTGAGGCGTCGCGCTGGCCAGGTGCCAGGCCACGCCCCCGCCCGAGGTGAGGCGGGTGACCTTGCGCGGCATGGGGGCAACGTCGAAGACGAGCCCCTCGATGCGCCGGTAGTTCTGCAGCTGGGATGGGTTGCCCAGCCCCATGCCGAGCTCGCCGCTGCCGATGGCGTTGACGGTGTTCAGGCTCTCGGAAGGGGGCGGCATCACGCGGTAGCGATAGTAGAGATCCTGGAGAAACTGGAGCCCCTCGACCGCGGGCGGCTCATCGAGTATGCACCTGGTGCCATCCTTGTTCAGGATGTCGCCGCCGAAGATCCACACCCACGGCGCCCACTGGCGCAGGTCGCGCCCCTGGTTCCAGCCCCAGGTCTGCTTGCCGCCAATCGTGCCGGTGAGCTTGGTGGCGGCGTTCAGGAAGTCGTCGACGGTCCACTCGCGCGAGTTCCAGTCATAGGGCGGCGGCTTGACCCCTGCGGCCTGGAGTGTGGCGACGTTGTAGTAGATGTCCTGGTTGCCGAAGCCACGGGGCAGGGCGTAAAGCTTGCCCTTCCAGTAGTACTGCGCCAGGCACTTCTCGGCGAAGTCGGAGAGATCGTAGCGGTCCCGGCGCACGAGGTCGTCGATGGCGCGGATCTGGCCCCGCTCGGCGAAGCCGGGGGTGTCGCTCGGATTCAGGCGGATGACGTCGTAGGGGGTGCCGGCGGCAAAGGCGGTGACGACCTTCTCCAGGTGGTTCTGCCCCTGGCTGCTGACATACTCCGCGGTGACGCCCGGATGCATGCGCTCAAAGCGCTTGAGCTCGCGCACGAAGATCTCCTGCACTGCGCCGCCGGCGGAGTTGATCAGGGTGACCTTGACCCCCTGCCGCGTACCGGGCGTGGGGACGCTGCCGGCAGGGCCCGCACCGCTGCGAGGGAGGCAGGCCGCCATGGCCGCCCCTGCGGCCGGCACCACGGCGGCATGGCTCAAGAACCGACGACGGGTGACGCGGCTAGTAGTTGCGGTAGCCATCATATAGTCAGTGTAACTACCCAGCTAGCACAGCCAGGAGTGGCAGGCTGGGTGACTACTGCCCAGCTAGCACAGCTAGGAGTGGCAGGCTGGGCCACGGCTGTCTTCCTGGAAAACCGAGCAACTGCGGGTCAGCGCGCGCCACGCGCTACTCGGCCCTCGCTACTCCCTACTCCCCAGCGACGTGCGTCACACATCCGCGCGGCGCCGCCGCACGTAAGTCAATACGGTATCACTCCATCATCCCATCATCTGCAGGAGCACGCCTTGAGACGCGCCCCCGCATCGCTGTCCTCGGTCTCGCTCTCTCTCGTTCTCGCCATCGCGCTCTGTGCCGTCGTTGCCGTCTCGCTCGCGCTGCGAGCGCCTCGCGACGCCGCCGCCCAGGAAGCCACGCTCACCGTTGAGATGGGCGAGCAAGGCAACCAGTACTTCTTCCGGCCGAATGAGCTCACCGTTTCGGCGGGAACGGTCCGCATCACCTTCCGCAATATGGGGAGCCGCAACCACAACTTCGTGATCGAAGACCTCAATCTGCGCACGCCCGATATCGGGCGGGGCCAGACCCATGAGGCCACCTTCAACTTCACGCGGCCGGGCACCTTCCAGTTCGTCTGCGATCTCCCCAATCACGCGGCCCGCGGCATGGTCGGCACGCTCACCGTCGTCGCCGCCCAGCCGGCGACGACGCCGGCCGCCGTCACGGGCGCTCCGGCCCCCACCACGCCCGCGGCCACTGGCGCCGCTTCCCCGACCGCTCCGGCCCCAGCGGCTGGAGCGACCGCCACCGCCCCCAGGGCCGCCCCTGCCACCCCGGCCCCGACACCCGCTCCGGCCACCACCACGCGGGCCGTGCCCAGCCAGCTCCCCCTGTTCATCTCCCTGGCCATCCACATTCCGGCCAGCCTCGCCTGGCTGGGGATCGTTCTCTACCAGGCCATCATCGCCGCCGTACCGTACCTGTCGCCGGCCCAGCGGGGCGGCCTGCTCGCGCGCCCGCGCTGGCTGGTCGTCGCCCTCATCCCCATCATCCTGGCCACCGGCATCTACCAGACGATCTTTAATCCCTTCCAGACAGTGACCGACTTCGCCAGCCTGAAGGCCCTGCGCCATGAGACGACCTACGGCCTGGCCCTCTTCTGGAAGCACGGGTTCGTCCTGCTCAGCTTCGCCCTGACCCTACTGGTCTCCTTCGCCCTCGCCCCACGCCTGGTCGCCTTCGCCGAAGACACCGAGAAGGCCACACCCCCTCGCGCCCCCGGCATGCTCGCCTGGGCAAACGTCGCCGCCTGCGCCGCCCTCCTCTTCTGCGTCACGGTCATGGTCTTCCAGCTCCACTGACCATGGGGCAGCGGTGCCACCGGTCCATCCGGATCGTGCCCCAGTGCGCTCCGTCCTGGGAGCGCGCTGCGTTCCCTTTCCCTGTGGGAACGGGTCAGGGTGCGGTCTCAGCTCTTGGGGAACACCGGTTGCACCCATGGGGTGATGGCCAGCGCCCGTTTGCCCGCGCCGGCTGGAACCGGTATCTTCACCACTGGTCCCGGAGAAGGCTGGCTTTCCCGGCGGTCGCCGGACACAACCTGCTTGTGACGACTGCTCCCCATGAGCACGGAGACGCACGCGGAGACACCCGCCGCACCCACATCGCCCCCGTATACCCCGCCTGACCCGCGGGCGCGCGCGCAGGAGCTATTGGCCCAGATCCAGGACCTGCTGGCGCAGGCGCTGGAGGCGCTCCGCACGGAACACGACCCCCACCGCGCGTCCGAGCTCGTTGGCCAGGCCAGCAACCGGCTCGGCAGCCTGCTCTATTGCCTCCGGCAGGCCGGCAGACGCTAGCCCCGCGTGCCCACTCCATAGGTGGCCAGAAGGTCCGTGGCACGTCTGCTCACGGCGCAGGTGTCGCCTGACGGCTAGCCAGGACTGTTCATGAGCGGCGCCCTCACGCTCTCCCTTTGGGGGAGTTGGGGGAGGGAACTCCTGGCTGGCCGTGACGAATCCAGGCTAACGTCGTGCCTGGTTCGAAGGGAAACAGTCGGCGCGCGGGCGGGACCGGGCCTGGCTCGCCACGGCCACGGGCGCCGGCCAGGCTCACCAGCTCACCAGGTGATTTGCAGGGGCTGGAGGTACTCCGCGCCCGGCCGGGAGCCGGCAATCAAGCGCGGCAGCCACCCCACTCGCGCGGCGTAGCCCTGCCGGACCCGCTCGATCGCCGCCCTGGCCTCGGGCGAGAGGCTGCCGTCGGGCGCGGCCGTGGCCAGAAAGGCGACCGTCCCACCTGACCCGCCCCCCGTGATCTTGGCCCCGTACAGGCCGCCGGCCGGCCCCTCCGCGCGGGCCAGCGAGACCAGCAGGTCTGTCTCCCTCGACCCCAGGCCGCAATTCCGGCTGTAGCTGCGATGCGAGCCGTACATCAGCCGGCCGGCGTTGCGCATCAGGCGCGCGGCGCCGTCGCCCCCGCTGCGGGCGGCCTGCTCGAGCAGGCGGATGAACCGGCTCACGCGCGCGTTCTCGTAGATGGGGTGCTCCGTGGCGCCCCGCACGGGGTACGTCAGGTTCGGATCAACCGTGGTGGCCGCGTCGCCTGTCTCGCCGTACGCTCGCAGAAAGTCGGCGCCGCACATCTGCGCCGGCAGGAGATCGCGGAAGCGGGCGCGATACTCGGCCGGACTGAGGTTGCACAGGTACGCGGCCCGCTCAGGGTCCTCGCCGTTGCGTCGCAGCGCCTCGCGGATGATGCGCCGGCCCATGAAGGCCGCGCAGCGCACGATCGGATAGCGCGCCCCGCCCACGGCGTGCTTCACGCCCGAGTCCAGCCCGCCAAAGGTGAACCCTGCCGGTGGGGCGTACCAGCCCAGCACCTCATGGGGCTGGCAACGCAGCGCCAGCAGCCGGCCTTGCTGCCCCAGGGCGCAGGTGACCTGGTCCATGATCCCGCAGGGCGCCCCGACCACGCGGTTCTCGGCCATCTGGCACAGGGCCGCCAGGCGCAGGCCAGAGGTGCAGGCGCCCCACAGCGCCCCGGCCACCCGCATCGCCGCCACCTCCAGCGCCGCCGACGAGGCCACGCCGGCCCCCAGCGGGACGGTGCTGTAGATCAGCAGGTCGGCCCCGCCGCGGAGCTGGTCCAGCTCCCCTTCCGCCAGCAGCACGTAGATCACGCCCAGGACGTACGCCGCCCAGCGCACCGGCGGCTCGAACAGCGCCCGCACCTCGTGGTACGGCCTGAGCGTCGCGCCGCCAGCCGCGTCGTGGGTGTAGAAGTCGCCGATGCGCAGCGTAAACTCGCGGCAGGGCAGGCGCGCCGCTTCTGGGCCCGCCGTGCGCACGCGCAGCAGGTCGTCCGCACGGCGCTGGGCCGCGATCATCGCCAGGTCGCCGATCGTGCCTTCCAGCACCACCGCGCCGGAATAGTCGGCGATGCCGCCCATGACGTCCAGCCGGCCCGGCGCCGCGCCGACCACTGTCGGCGCGCCGGGCGTGAGCCAGTCTGCACCGAGCGCGCGCAGCGACGCCAGGGCGCCATCCGGAATTGGCCGCTGTTCTGCCATCCCTCCTCCCATACTTCCAAGGTCAGTGACGCGCTAGCCTGGACTACTCATAAGCAGAGCCCTCACCCTAACTCTCTCCCCCAGGGAGAGGGAACTGATTGCCGGTTGTGAAGCATTCCAGGCCAGCCTGAATTCTTCACGTCCAGCGAAGAGCCCCACTCCGTCTGGGAGCGCGGGAGCCCGCGCAGCGGGCGGCATGGAGGGTTCCACTCATAAATCATCAAGGCTAAAACGTCGGCCAGGTCGCCGGTGCCGGCCGCGCCCAACGAACACGGAGGGCCCCCATTCGCACTTCGTCGTTCGCCACTTTGGCTCACGCCCTAGGGCACCATCAGGCCAGCGACCTGGCATGGCTTTCCCTGGTGCGCGGGCTGGCATTCCCGAAGAGGTTGCCTGCGACAGCACTAGCGCCCCGTTGGCGTCGCCGCCTGGCCGCCGGCGTACCGCTGGGCCTCCGGCCGGCGGCGGCCGGTAATCTTCCGGTTCACGAAGCGCTGGTAGCTCATCGGGTCCGGCTTCCCCGTCTCGCGCACGCGCCGCGCGATCCACTCCAGCATCTCCGCCTGCAGCTCGGCCACCACGTCCGGCCGCTCCCGCGCCAGGTTCCGTTGCTCCTGGGGATCGGTCGGCAGGTGGTAGAGCTCCAGCAGCGGCAGCTGATGGATATCCGGCTCCATGCCGTCGATCAGCTTCCATTCTCGCGTCCGCCAGGCCCGCTTCCGCATCCAGGTATTCTCGGTCAGGTAGACGGCGCTGGCCAGCCCGTCGTCACGCTGGCCGTAGATCAGGGGCACCGCCGACCGCCCGTCCATCCGCGCTCGTTCCGCCACGTGAGCCAGGCCCGCGAGGTCGAGGATGGTGGGCGCCTGGTCCTGGTGGCGCACAAAGCCGCGGACCCGCTTGCCCGCTGGCAGCCGGCCGGGCTGGCGCAGAATGAACGGGACCCGCACGTTGGCGTCGTAGAGGCCATGGTGGTCGAACCAGCAGGGGTGGTCGTCCAGCACCTCGCCATGGTCCGACGTGATGGCCACGAGGGTCGTCTCATCCAGCCCCAGCTCACGCAGGCGCCCCCACAGGTGCTCGAGCTGGGCATCGACGTAGGCGATCAGGGCGTCGTACTCAGCCGCGACGAAGCGCGTATCGGTCACGTCCTGGTCGATCCAGGCCTTGAAATACTCGTTGAACGTCTCGAAGTCGAAGGGGCGCACGCTCCAGGCGGCGCGCAGGCCACCGAGATCATCGTCGCCAAGCTCCACCGGCCCGCGCATGCTGTGGGGCCCGCCCAGATGGCTGGGGTCCTTCTCGTTCCCGTGGTAGAACCGCCGGTGATACGGCTCCGGCGGCAGGTAGGGCGTGTGCGGATCCCAGTAGTGCAGGAACAGAAAGAACGGCCGGCCGGCGCCCGCGCCGGCGGCAAGCTGGGCCAGCAGCGGCAGCGCCTTCTCGTTCACCACCTCCGCCCGGCGCCACTGCTCCCCCGGCGCCAGCTCCCACGGCCACCGGTAGCTCTCGAACACCTCGAACCCCTGGCGGAACCATTCCGGCAGGTTGTCCACCGCCGCCGTCTGGTACCCCTCCGCCACCAGCAGCTGGGCCAGCGTCTTGATCGCCGGGTCCGGCAGCACGTCCCCGCCCAGGCGAACCCGCTGGTGCGTGAAGCAGTCCATGCCGGTAAACAGAGTGGTGAACCCGGGATGGGTTGGAATGTGGGGCGCGAAGTGCTCCTCGAACAGCACCCCTTCCGTGGCCAGGCGATCCAGGTTGGGGCTCACCTCTCGGCCGTACCCATAGCAGCCCAGGTGATCGGCGCGAAGGGTGTCGATGGCGACGAGCAGGATGTTGGGGCGGCGGCTTACAGTCACGGCCGGAATTGTAGGGTACGCCTCCGGACGAGTGGAGGCTTCGCGCTGGTGGAGTTACCTGCCGCGCGTGTGGCCGCTGGCGCCTGCGGCGAGCCGGCCACGGGAGACAAACGATCCACCGGCCTGGATTCCTGTGGAAATGGTCAGGCTTTCCCTGCCCCACTCGGGCACGAATGGGGCACGACGCCGACTATCCACAGCCAGCGACGAGTTCCCTCTCCCTTTGGGAGAGCGGGGGCCCGCGAAGCGGACGGCGGGGAGGGCTCCGCCCGTGAAGTATCCAACCTATAAAGCGGGGAGGGCTCCGCCCGTGAAGAAACGAACCTAGAGAAGAAGCCAGCCAGGCGCGCCTGCGCCCGCCGGGGCGAGGCCCGGGCTACTCCAGAAAGGACTGCAGCCGCTTCAGTTCCGGCGAGGCGCGGAGCTTGGCCAGCGCCTCCGCCTCGATCTGGCGCACCCGCTCGCGGCTCATCCCCAGCTCTTCCCCAATCTCGGCCAGGGTGTAGGATGGGCCGGTCTCCTTGTCCGCCTCCCCCTTGCCCAGGCCGAAGCGGAGCTTGAGCACCACCTGCTCGCGGGGCGTGAGCGTCTGGAGCACCCGCTCCAGCTCGTCCACCAATAGCGAGCGCGAGGCCAGGGAATCGGGCGCCGCGGCCAGGTCATCCGCCAGGGCGTCCCCCAGGGTGAGATCATCGCTCTCGCTATCGAGCCCGAGGGGCTTCTCCAGTGAGAGCGTCGCCCGCGAGGCGCGCAGCGCCTCCTCCACCTGCACCTGCGGGATGCCCAGCCGGTCGGCCACCTCGGCCGGGGTCGGGCGCCGGCCCAGCTGCTGCTCCAGGTCACGCGAGACCCGCGCGATGGCCGTCAACCGCTCCACGACGTGCACCGGCAGGCGGATGACCCGCCCTTGGTCGGCCAGGGCGCGGCTGACGGCCTGGCGGATCCACCAGTAGGAATAGGTGGAGAAGCGATAGCCGGTCCGGGGGTCGTACTTGGTCACGGCGCGATCCAGCCCGATGTTGCCTTCCTGGATCAGGTCCAGCATGGGCATACCGCGGCCGGCATACTTGCGGGCGACGGAGACGACCAGGCGCAGGTTGCACTCGATCAGGCGCCGCCGCGCGGCGGCCCCGGCGCGGGCCAGC
>DAOTTI010000151.1:0-6559 GCA_034437795.1 Chloroflexota bacterium
ACGGCGGCGGACAGGCGTCACCGCCGCCGCGGGGCCGCCAGCCGCCTGCTGGCGCACGCTGGCCAGGCTCACGATCCCTGCCGGCCCCGCCGGCGCCGGGACCGGCGGCCTGGCCGGGCTCACCGGCGCGCCATTCGCGGCCGCCTCCAGCTCCTCCAGTTGCAGCGCCTCCGGCGCGCTCTCCGCCAGCTCCTCGATCGCCACCATGGCCACGTTCACCGCGTCCCGCAGGGCGCGCGCTTTGGCCCGCGTCTCCGCCATGCGGATGAGGGCGTGCGCCATCTGCCGGCTGCCGTTTCCGGGATCGGCGTCGCCGATGCCGGTGAAGGTGCCTCGCTCCGTCGTGACCTCGGCATAGCAGATGGCCACGTTCCCATTCTCCGGCGTGGGCGCCTGGATGAGCTGTGTCCGGATGGCCTTCAGGCCCTGCTGGTGCGCCTCGTCCAGCAGCCCGGCGTAGAGCACGTAGTCCTTACCGTGCCGGCTGATCACGAATTCCCGCTTCATTGCCACCCTCGTCTGGTCGCCTGGTCGCCGGCCACGGCCGCAGCGGCCGCACCGCGCTCCTCGTCATCCGTCATCATAGAACGGAAGTTCCAGTCCGTCAAGCGTCGCCCGCCGCCCGGCGCGGCCGCCGGTGGGGCGCCAAAAGTACCGTTGTGAACGGCCATACAACCGAAACTCCTCGACTATCGTTTATCGGAGTGGGGGGAGTGCCGTCGGGGACGGAAGGGGACGGAGCGGTGCGCCGCTCCGCACCGACGTCCGCCGAGCGGCACGCTCCTTGCAAACGGCGGATATGGCTCAATTGGGTAGGCCTACCGGCAGCGTGTTGCCAGATGTAGTAGGCTTTCTCTGAGAGCCACACAACTCCATAGAACAGTCACCAACGCAGAAAAGGGCTGGTTCGCAACCTCGACTCTATTCGGAGGGGTTGTACCTGCCCTTTTTTCATTGCCGAGTCCAGGGCACGAAAGGGGCAACCAGCACAGGCAGCAGCATACAGCGAGGAACAAGGAGACCATGGACCTTCGCACGCGGTTGGAAGCGTATCGCCAGGAAGAGAAGCGCCTCACCTGGGAGGGGACGTTCGCCGAATACTTCGATCTGGTGGTCAAGCAGCCCCAGGTGGCGCGGCTGGCCCACGCGCGCATTTACGACATGATCATGTCCGCCGGCGTCGAGGCGGGGCCGCGCGGCCAGCGGACCTACAACTTTTTCAAGGACGAGATCTTCGGCCTCGAGGAGACGCTCGAGGACCTGGTCGAGTACTTCCACTCGGCGGCCAAGCGCCTGGAGGTCCGGAAACGCATCCTCCTGTTCATGGGCCCGGTGGGCGGCGGGAAGTCCACCATCGTCGCTATGCTCAAGCGCGGCCTGGAGCGCTACACCCGCACCGACGACGGGGCCATCTACGCCATCAAGGGCTGCCCGATGCATGAGGAGCCCCTCCACCTCATCCCCGAGGCGCTGCGACCCGAGGTCGAGCGCGAGTATGGCCTCTACATCGAAGGCGATCTCTGCCCCGTCTGCCGGCAGATGCTCCACGATCAGTACGGCGGCATCGCGGAGAACGTCCCCGTGCAGCGGATCGTCTTCTCCGAGAAGACCCGCATCGGCATCGGCACCTTCTCCCCATCCGACCCCAAGAGCCAGGACATCACCGAGCTCACCGGCTCCATCGACCTGGCCCGCATCGGCGAGTATGGCGTGGAGAGCGACCCGCGCGCCTATCGCTTCGACGGCGAGCTCAACATCGCCAACCGGGGCCTGATGGAATTCATCGAGATGCTCAAGTGCGACGAGAAGTTCCTCTACGGTCTGCTCACCCTCTCCCAGGAGCAGAGCATCAAGACGGGGCGCTTCTCCATGATCTACGCCGACGAGTGCATCGTCTCGCACACCAACGAGGCCGAGTACCAGGCCTTCATCGGCAACAAGCGCTCCGAGGCCCTCCAGGACCGCATCATCCTGATCAAGGTCCCCTACAACCTGCGCGTCTCCGACGAGGTGCGGATCTACGAGAAGCTGATCCGCCAGAGCAACCTGCGGGACGTGCACATCGCCCCCCATACCCTGTGGGTGGCCAGCGTCTTCGCTGTCCTCTCCCGCCTGGAAGAGCCCAAGAAGGCCGGCATGAGCCTGATGAAGAAGCTCAAGCTGTACGACGGCGAGGAGGTGGAAGACTTCACCCAGAAGGACGTCAAGGAGCTGCGCGAGGCCGCCGTCCGCGAAGGGATGGACGGCATCTCTCCCCGCTACGTCATCAACTGCCTCTCCAACGCCCTGGTCAAGGACGGCACCGCCTGCATCAACCCCATCGACGCCCTTCGAGCGCTGCGCGACGGCCTGGAGCAGCATCCGTCCCTGAAGCGCGAGGACCGCGAGCGCTACCTCAACTTCATCTCTGAGGCGCGCAAGGAGTACGACGAGCTAGCCAAGAAGGAAGTGCAGAAGGCCTTCGTCTACTCCTTCGAGGAGAGCGCCCGCACGCTGTTCAACAACTACCTGGACAACGTGGAGGCCTACTGCAACAAGCAGAAGATCAGGGACCCCATCACCGAAGAGGAGGTCGAGCCGGACGAGAAGCTGATGCGCTCCATCGAGGAGCAGATCGGCGTCTCCGAGGTCGCCAAGAAGACCTTCCGTGAGGAGATCCTGATCCGCATCTCGTCGCTGGCGCGGCGGGGGATCGCCTTTGACTACCGGTCGCACGACCGGCTGCGCGAGGCGATCGAGAAGAAGCTCTTCGCCGACCTGCGTGACGTAGTGAAGATCACCACCTCCACCAAGACCCCCGACGAGGAGCAGCTCCGGCGCATCAACGAGGTGGTGGACCGGCTGATCAAGGAGCAGGGCTATTGCGCCGTCTGCGCCAATGAGCTCCTCAAGTACGTGGGCACGCTGCTCAATCGCTGACGCCGGGGGGCCAGGCTCACGGTCCGCGGTTCCCTCCCGCCCCCGTGCGCCGTGAGCCTGGCCCCGCGAACTCGGGAACTGGATCATGGACTTCACCGTCTCCGTCTCCAAGCACGACTGGTCCCTGCACCGCAAGGGCCCCATTGATCAGGCGCGCCACAACGCCAAGATCAAGGAGGCCATTCGCGAGAACCTGGCCGACATCATCGCTGAGGAGGCCATCATCACCTCCGATGGCAAGAAGGTGGTGAAGGTGCCCATCCGCTCCCTCGACCTCCCCCACTTTCGCTTCGACCCGAAGAAGAGCCGCCATGCAGGGCAGGGACAGGGCGACTCGCAGATCGGTGACGTCCTTGGGCGCGAAGGCCAGGCCGCCGGCCCGGGTCGGGGCAAGAAGGCGGGCGACGCGCCGGGCGTAGATTACTTCGAGGCCGAGATCGAGGTCGATGAGCTGGCCGCGATGCTCTTCCAGGACCTTGGCCTCCCCTTCCTCAAGCAGAAGCAGCAGGACGAGATGGAGGTCGAGACGATCCGCTTCAACGAGATCCGCAAGAAGGGGATCATGTCTAACCTGGACAAGCGGCGCACCATCCTGGAGAACATCAAGCGTAACGCCATCTCGGGGCGCCCCGCCCGCTTCAGCGCTATTGCCGATGACGACCTCCGGTTCAAGAGCTGGCAGCCGGAGTTCAAGCGGGAGACGAATGCCGTGGTCATCGCCATGCGCGACGTCTCCGGCTCGATGGGGGAGTTCGAGAAGTACATCACCAGAAGCTTCTACTTCTGGATGGTCCGCTTCCTGCGTACCAAATACAACAACGTCAAGATCGTCTTCCTCACCCACCATACGGAGGCCAGGGAGGTCGACGAACAGGCCTTCTTCCAGCTCGGGGAGTCCGGCGGGACGCGCGTCTCGTCCGCCTACAAGCTGGCCCTCCAGATCATCGACGAGCGCTTCCCGCCCGCCCGCTGGAACATCTACCCGTTCCACTTCTCCGACGGTGATAACTGGGGAGACGCTGACAATCGCCTGTGCGTGGACCTGGTGCGGCAGCTCCTGGAGCGCACCAACCTCTTTGGCTACGGGGAGATCCAGGAGTACAACTACGGCTCGGCTACCACCCTGATGAGCGCCTTTAGCGCCATTAAGGATGAGCGCTTCATTCCCGTCGTTATTCGCAGCAAGTCGGATGTCTACCCCGCGCTCAAGAAGTTCTTTAGCTTGAAGGAAGCAGCCGCCTGACGCCCTGGTCCCCGCCCGGCGTCGCGCGCTCCAAGTGACCCGGCGACGACGCGACGGGGCGATACCCCCTGAACTGTAGGATCTGGTGACGCGCCCATGGAAGTAATCAACCGCGACCCGGCCATCGCCCAGCTCGAATCCTGGATCGAGCGGATCTGGGATAAGGTGATCGAATTTGGCCTCCAGCCCTTCCCCACGCACTTCGAGATCGTGCCGGCGACGATCATGTACGAGTTTGGCGCCTATGGCCTGCCCGGCCGCTTCTCGCACTGGACCCACGGGCGCGCCTACCACCAGATGAAGACGATGTACGACTACGGGCTGACCAAGATCTACGAGCTGGTGATCAACACGGACCCGTGCTACGCCTTCCTCATGGAAGCCAACTCCCTGCTGGAGAACAAGCTGGTGGTGGCCCACGTCCTGGCGCACAGCGACTTCTTCCGGAACAACGCCTACTTCGCCCGCACCAATCGCAAGATGGTGGAGACGGCCTCCATCAACGCCGAGCGCATCCGGCGCTACGAGTATGATCACGGCTCGCAGGAGGTGGAGCGCTTCCTCGACGCCGTGCTCTCGATCGAGGAGCACGTCGACCCCGTCGAGCTACCCGGCTGGCAGCGGGAGGCGCAGGCGGAGCGGGAAGGCAAGGACAAGCGGGAGGACAATGGCCGGCCGCGGCGCCCCCCCACGCCCTATGACGATCTGTTCGAGCTCGATGAGCGGGGCAGGGCGGCAGAAACGCGGGCAGAGCAACGCCTGAGTGCGCTGGGCAGGCCACGGAAGGTGCCGCCGGAGCCCCAGCGCGATATCCTGGGCTTCCTGCTCGAACACGCCCCTGATCTTGAAGATTGGCAGCGCGACATCATCGCCATTGTCCGCCAGGAGCGCCTCTACTTCATGCCCCAGATGCGGACCAAGATCCTCAATGAGGGCTGGGCTAGCCTGTGGCACTCACGCATCCTGCGGGAGCTGGACCTGCCCACCGACGAATACACCGAGTTCGCCCGCCTGCACGCCAGCGTCGCCGCCCCCAACCCGCGCAGCCTGAACCCCTACTACGTGGGGATGAAGATGCTCGAGTTCGCCGAGCGGCGCTGGGACAACCCTTCCGACGAAGATCGACGGCGCCTGGGCCTCAAGGGCGGCGAAGGGCGGGCCAAGCTCTTCGAGATCCGCGAGATCGAGAGCGACCTGTCCTTCATGCGCTCCTACCTCACCAAGGAGGCGGTCGAGGAGCTCGATCTCTACACCTACCAGTTCGTGGATGGCGAATGGAAGATCGTGGACAAGAACTGGGAGTCCGTGCGGGAGCAGATCGTGCGGAACCTGACCACGTGCGGCATCCCGTACATCACGGTGGAAGACGGGGACTATAAGCGCAACCGCGAGCTCTACCTCAAGCACCACTTCGACGGTGACGCGCTCGACCTGAACTACGCGGAGAAGACCCTGCGCTACGTCTACCAGCTCTGGGGGCGCGCCGTGCACCTGGAAACGATCATCGACGACAAGCGCATCCTGCTCACCTTCGACGGCGCCAAGCACACCCGCTCCGCCCTGTAGCCCCCTTTACCCCTCTCCCTTTGGGAGAGCGAGGGCCCGCGAAGCGGGCGGCGGTGACGGCTCCTCCTCCCTACACTGCCTCCCTCGCTACTCGCCACTCGCTACTCAGCCATCCCTTCCCGTCCAGAGCGCCAGGGAGATGGCGAGCAGCGCCAGGCCGGCGGTCGGGACCGATGCCACGACCGGCCAGCGGTCGATGGCTGCGGCCGCGGCCGTGGTCCAGGCCGCTACCGGCGTGGCGGCGAGGGCGTAGCCGGCAAGGGCCAGGCCGCCCGCAAGCCAGCGATCGCGGCTGCGCTGGAAGGCGGCCGGCAGCGCCGGATCGAGCCAGGGAACCAGGCACAGCCCCACCAGGGCCAGGTGGCTACGGGGGGTCGTTGGGCTGAGTAGAAGCGCGCCGGCAAGTGCCAGGCAGACCGTGCCGGCTAGCTTGCCATCCCTGCAGCCAGGCGCCGGCCGGCGGCGCGCCAGCGCACCGGCCAGCAGTAGCCCCCCGCAGAGCAGCGCGCCGGCGGCCAGCGCCCCAGCCGCGGCCGCGGCTGGGGCCTGGGACGCGGTCAGTGCGCCCGGCCCGGCGAACAAGCGCGCGTAGAACCCGCCCGCGCCCGCGTTCAGTTGATGGGGGGTGCCGGCCAGGGCCGAGGCCAGCGCCTCCCGCTCGAGGCGCGGCGCGCTCGCCACCCGCGCCGGCAGCGCCATCGCCTGTGCAAGGGCAAGCGACGCCAGCGCGGCTCCGGCCCCCACGGCCGCCGGACGCCACCGACCCAGTAGAGCCAGGGCGGGCACCACGGCCAGGGCCGCTGGCGCCAGCGCGCCGGCCGCGCCGCACAG
>DAOTTI010000152.1:0-13476 GCA_034437795.1 Chloroflexota bacterium
CTACTCGCTACTCGCTACTCGCTACTCGCTACTCGCTACTCGCTACTCGCTACTCGCTACTCGCTACTCGCTACTCGCTACTTGCCACTCCCTCCAGCCGTTGCGCCGCTGCGCGGCCGCGCCCCCGCCGAGAGCCGTACAATTCCCTTGGGCGGTAGTGGGTGCGAACCACGGAGCGGGGTCCAGGAGTGAGTCGCCATGAGTGCTCAGGCGCCGGCGGCGCCGGCTGCAGCCCCAGTCATCTATCCAGAAGGCGACGGCCGGCCCATCGCTGAGAACACCAAGCAGTTCCGCTGGATCGTCACGATCGAAGGCGGCCTCGAGGCGCTGCTCCGCGACGATCCCAATGTGTTCGTCGCCGGCGACCTCCTCTGGTACCCCGTCGAGGGCCGCCCCGATATCTGCACCGCTCCAGATGCCATGGTCGTCTTCGGCCGGCCCAAAGGCGACCGCAGCGCCTACCTCCAGTGGCTGGAGGGCGGCATCGCCCCGCAGGTCGTCTTCGAGGTCCTCTCCCCCGGCGACACCGTCGCCGATCTGGTGCGCAAGTTCCAGTTCTACGACCGCTACGGCGTCGAAGAGTACTACATCTATGACCCCGACCGCGGCCGGCTGGAGGGCTGGCTGCGTCGTGACGGCGCCCTGCAGGAGATTGAGTCGATGCAGGGGTGGGTGAGCCCGCGCCTCGGCATTCGCTTTGAGCTCGCCCCAGACGGCGAGCTACGGCTTTACCGCCCCGACGGCGAACGCTTCGCCTCCTACGTGGAGCTAATGGCCCAGCGCGACCGCGAACGCCAGCGCGCCGAGCAGGAGCGCCAGCGCGCCGAACGGCTGGCGGCTCAGCTGCGGGCGCTGGGCGTTGAGCCGACCGGCGACTGACGGCTGCCGTTCAGCGCCCGGCCACTCCCGATCCCCGCCCGCGGGTCCTTCCCGCTCCCTTCGGGAAGGGGCGAGGGCTCCACATCCCCTCTCCCTTTGGGAGAGCGCGAGGGTGAGGGCTCCACCCATCAATGAACGCGCCGCGACCGCGCCGCGCTCAAGCGCGCGCTTCGTCCCACAGCGCTCGAACCTGGGCGTCCTCCGGCGCCAGGGCCCTCGCCCGCTCCAGCAACGGGCGCGCTTCCGCCCGCCGCCCCTGTTCAAGCAGCAGCTCCGCCAGGTTCACCACCGCATCAACGTGGTCGCCATCCAGCGCCACCGCCCGCCGCAGCGCCGCCTCCGCCTCCCCCATCCGCTCCAGGGCGTGTAGCGCGCTGGCCAGCCCGTTGTAGAAGATGGGATTGCCCGCCTCGGCAGCCACCGCGTCCTGGAACGCGGCCAGCGCCGCGTCCGGCCGGCCACGCTGAAGGGCAACGCACCCCTGGAGAAAGTGCGCCCCGCCCGGCGCATCCAGGAACGGCCGAGCCCGCTCGATCAGGTACGCCGCGGTGTCAAGACGCCCCTGCTCCAACTCCCGCTGCGCCTGCTGCAGGTGCTGTCGGCCCACGCTCGCCCGCTGCACCACCGTCATCGCCGCCGTCAGTGGAGCGGCCGCCCCCGCCCGGATCCGGCGTTCGGCCTCGCCGGCATCGAGCAGCATGTCGACGAGCGTCAACGTGCGGTCGAAGGCCCGTCCGTCGTTGAGGTAGTTGAACCGGTAGAGCGCGCTGGCGCGGCGCTCGGCCAGCCCGCATTGCGTCGGCGTATCGCCGAGCGCCGCCTCAATCGCGTCGCTGAGCGTCTCCCCGTCCTCCACCACCAGCACCCCATCCTGCGCGCTATAAAGGTAATCCAGGAAGAGCTGCCCCAGGCGGACGCTGATGACCGGCCGGTCCAGCAGCATGGCCTCGATGCCAATATTCGAGTCCACGCACATCACCAGGTCGCAGGCGTAGATGTGGCGCGCGTCGGCCCAGCCCCCCTGGACGATGTGCGGCACGCCGGCCGCCTGCGCCACGGCCCGGTACCGGTTGACGATCGCCGGCTCCCGCTCGACCGGATGGATCTTGACGATCACCTGCAGGGGGCGGCGCCGGTGGACCTGCCCCAGCGCCTGCATCGCCACCTCGTAGTGCTGCCAGGGCCAGTCCGGATACAGGAAATCGGCGGCTTGCTGGTTGCTGATCGCCGTGCTGGCGAACATCACCACCGGCCGGTCCGGGTCTAACCCCAGGCTGGACCGGATGCTCCTGCGGTCGGTCAGCAGCGCCGCCTCACGGTACCCGTCCCAGGCCGGATTGCCCGTGATGGCGATCCGTTCCGCCGGCGCGCCGAAGCGCCGGAACCACTCGCTCGTCCACTCCCCGTACACCGCCACCACGTCCGCGCGCACGTGTGCGGCCACGGTGCGAGCGTAGGGCACGCCGTGCATCAGGTGCAGCGTCGGTATGCCCCGTTGGCGGGCCGCCAGCAGCAGCGCCGTCGCCGGATGCGCTTCGTCACGGACCAGGACCAGACGCAGGTCCTCGCGGGACGCCACCAGCTCGAAGGCCTCCACCGCCGTCGCCGCTTCCACAAGGTACGCCCGCGCATAGTGCATCGCCAGGTCGCAGGCCGCGCGCCGCTGGCGTCGATCAGTGAGGCCAGCAAACGACGCGAAGCCCGGACCCCGCACCGCCGCCTCCAACTGCGGCAGCACCGCCGCCGCGATCTGCTGGGCGCGCTGGCGGGCCCGCGGCTCCGCCGTGTGCAGGAAGTCGACCGGCTCAATCGGCAGGCCGGCGGCCGCCACCAAACCGGCGTGCCCCGCCGGAAAGCCCAGCAGCCGATACCCGCGCGCCGCCAGCCCCTCGTACAGGCGCCGGTCGCGCGCGTCGGCCGCCACGAGAATGGTTCCCTTGTGGCCGCCGGAGCCTCCCGAACCGCGCGCCACGCCCAGCGTGCTCACCGTTCTCCATCCCCCTCGCTCGCGCCCTCGTCCGGCGCCGGTCCCTGCCTCTCCGACCCCTCGGCCGCCCCTGCGGGCGCAGCCCCCTGCTCCACGAGCCGCACCAGGGCCTGCACGAACGGCGCGGCAAAGTGGTACTCCAGCGCCTCCATCAAGGAGACCCCGCGGTGCTTCACCACCCGCTCGATGGGCGGAAAGCGGTACCACCGGTGGGCCAGCCGCGCGGCCTCCTCGTCGATCCAGTGGAGCACCGCCGGCGCCGGGCCGGCGGGATCGTGGCCGGGCAGGCCGGGGAGAACGGGCCCCCGCCTCCAGCCACCATCCCTGGTCGCCTCTCCCGCGTTCGGCGCCGGCGCCTGCCGGCCACGCCCCGTCTCGTCGCTCCCCTCCATCGCTCCTGGTCCTGGTTGCTTCGCCATTCTTGTCTGTCGCCCTATTCTCCGCCATCCGCCGCGCCGTTGCGCCTGGCCCAGGACTTCTCTCATCCGGCTTCTGGCTGGCCCGCCCAGGGCATCTCCATCGGCCACCCGGCCGATACGCTCCGGGCTACGCTGGCGGCAGCCCCGTCGCCGCCCTGAGATACTGCCGCCATCATGCCCAAGCGACGTCCTTCCCGGCCGGCCCCCGGCGCCCCCCGCGCGGCGCCGGCCGCCCGCCACGCGCGCCAGAGCCGGCCGGCCGGCGTAAACGGCCAGCCCCGCATCAGCCTGTGCATCATCGCCCGTGACGAGGCGGAGAACCTGGCCGCCCTCCTCGAGCAGGTGCGCTCGCTCGTCGACGAGATCGTCGTGGTCGATACCGGATCGTGCGACCAGCGGACCCTGGAGGTGGCGCAGCGCTACGGCGCACGCACCGCGCGCCACGAGTGGACCGACGACTTCTCCGCGGCGCGCAACGCCACCATCGACCTGGCCACCGGCGATTGGATCCTCACCCTGCACGCCGATGAGCGCCTGCACGAAGCCACGCCCGGCGCGCTGCGTACCCGGGTGCGCCGCCCCCGCGCCGAGCCGGGTCAGAAGCCCGAGTTCACCTGCTTTGCCCTCCTCTACCGCGAGGCGGCGCACGAGGCGCAGGGCCGACAGCAGGTCGCCTTCGCTCCCCGCCTCTTCCCGCGCCACCCTCGCCTGCGTTGGGTCGGCAGCTTTCACGAGGCCCCCGTCTTTCTCGATGATCCGAATAACCTGGTCACCATCCCCGTGGGCGAGCTGGCGGTAATCCACCTCGGCCACCCCGGCGACCAGGCGCGGCTCCAGGAGAAGCGTGCGCGTAACCGCCGGATGCTGGACGCCGCTATCGCCCTCACGCCCGAGCGCCCCTTCGTGCACTTCGTCGCCGGGCGGGAGTGTCTCCTGCAGGGCGACTTCGCGCCCGCGGCGGAGCGGCTGGAGCGGGCCGTCGCCCTGGCCGGCGAGCCCCCGCCAGGGTTCATGGAGCAATGCTACGCCGACCTGGTCACCGCCTGCTGTGAGCTCGGGGACTACGAGCGGGCAGTCCGATACGGAAATGAAGGGCTGCGCTACTTTCCCACCGCCGACCTGGACTGCGCCGTCGCCCTGGCTCTGCTCCTCCGCAACGGCGACGGCGACGCCGACCGCGCCTTCCTGCACTTCCAGCGGGCGCGCGGCCTCTACCACATCGGGAATACCAAGCGGGGCAGCCAGGACGTGATGACCTGGCGGCCGTTGATGGGCATGGGTTACGTCTGGGAGCGCCGCGGGCAGTGGGACCGCGCCCTGGCCTGCTATGAGGAGGCGCTGCACTATCAGCCGGCCGACGTGGCCATTCGCCGCCGCGCGGCCGCCGCCCTGCGCAAGCTCGGGCGCCCGGCCGAGGCGGTGCCCCACCTCCGCCAGGCGCTCGCCTCGGCCGGCGCGGGCGACCCGCAGCGCCACCACGATGCCGATTATCAGGCGCTGCACCTGGCCCTGGCCGGCGCCCTGCAAGAAGCCGGCGAGTTGCAGGACGCCTACGACTATCTCGACGACCTGGTACGCCGCTGGCCAGCCATCGAACCGTATCGCCTGGCCCTGGCCGATCTGCTGATCGCCGTCCAGGAATACGAGGCGGCGGTGGACGTGCTTGGCGCCGCTCTCGACGGGCCGGACCTGGCCGGCGCCGGCGTCTACCAGCGCCTGGGCGCGGCCCTGACCCAGCTGGGCCGCCACGCGGATGCCACCAACGCCTACCAGTTGGCGGCCAGCCAGACCGCCAGCCAGCCGACCGGATAAGATGCCGGATACCACTGCGGAACGGCTGGCCAGGCACCGGCAGATCATCTGCCGACGCTGGCCACACGTCTGGGCTGCGCTGGAGAGCGCAGTCCCGCCGGCCGGCGTCGTCCTCACCGAGGATACGCCGGAGCCGACCCTGTGCGTCGATGGCGTCCACCTGACCAGCGCCTACAACCGGCGCGCCGAGGCGGAGCTACAGGCGAGCGCCGTCCCGCGCGAGAGCGAGTCCGCCTGGGTGTACGGGCTGGCCCTGGGCGACCTGGTGCGCGTGCTGTTGGAACGCGAGGTCTTGCGGCGCCTGACCGTCGTGGTCATGAGCCCCGCAGTGGCCTACCAGAGCCTGCGCTCTGTCGATCACGCCGATTGGCTGGCGGACCCGCGGGTGGACCTGGTCCTCGCTGCGTCGCAGACTACGGTGCACCGCCCCTTCGCCGTGGCGCCGGCCTGCCTGCGCCTGGCCGGCGAGGACGCGGCCAGGCTCCGCGATCTCGTCGCTCTCGAGCTCAACGCCATGCGCCTGAGCCGCTACTTCGCGGCCCTGCAGCGCCAGTACCAGGCGGCGATCGAGGCCAATCTGGCCCGCTATGCCTCCGACGGCGATGCGGGTGCCCTCTTTGGCGCCCATCAGGGCGGCGTAGCGGCTGTGGCCGCCGGCGGCCCGACGCTCAGCGACCAGTACCGCTGGCTGGCGGCGCACCGCCATCGGCTGGCCCTGATCGCCGTGACCACGGCGCTGCTCCCCCTGCACCGCGCCGGCTTTATCCCCGACGCCGCCGTGGTGGTCGACCACATGCCAGAGATCCTGGCCCACTTCCAGGGGCTGGATACCACCGCCCTGGTGCGCACGCCCCTGGTCTACTTCCCCACGGTGCACCCCGACGTCCTGCGCTGGTGGCCCGGGCCCCGCCTGATGGCCTATCCCTGGCCCCAGCAGCCCCACCTGGCCGGCCTGGCCCAGCAGCTCCCGCGCGCCTCCCTCTTCTGCTCGGGCACGGTCACCCACGCGGCCGTCGACCTGGCCGTGCGCCTGGGCGCACGCCAGGTCGTACTGCTCGGGGCCGATTTCAGCTTCCCGCGCGGGCGCACCCACGCCGATGGGGCGGCCGAGGCGCGGCCGGCGGGGGAGACCGCCGCGCACCGTCTCTGGGTGCTCGACGGCCACGGCCGGCGCGTGCCCTCGGCCTTCAACCTGCGCGCCTACCTGCGCGACCTGGAGGCCTACATCGCGCGCCACCCGCATGTGACCTTCGTCAATACGGGGCGCGACGGCGCGCGGATCGAAGGCGCGCTCTGGCTGGATGAGCTCGACGACCTCGCCTGGTCCAGCGACGGCCGGGCCCCGATGGAGCAGCCCCATGTATGACGCCCTGGAAACCGCCGTGCGCGCCTTCCGCCTGGGGATCGACGGCGACGGCAACGACGCCCTGGTGCAGTTCATCGATGCCCTCTCCCGCGCCCTGGTGCAGGGCACGCTCCGCGTACCTGAGGCGGAGCTGCTCCCCCTGCTCGCCCTCGCGCTCCAGGCCCAGCAGCGGGGCGACCTGCTGCGCGTCGCCGACCTCCTGGAGTTCGAGATCGGGCCGCGCGTGCAGCAGCCCGCGCCGGACCTCCCCTCTGGGAGACTGCCAGGGTGAAGGCGCCTTTGGCAAGCAAGCCACAGACTTCACCTGACGCAGGGAGGTTCAGGAATCCACCCGTCCCGCCGATGATGGGAGTAGCGGTCCGTTGCCTGTCAGCGCCGACAGCCATGGACTGCCATCCACCAGCACCCAGGTGAGGGAGACAACGTGTCCGGAGCATTCCAAATCGGTGGCCTGGTGTCGGGTCTCGACACGGGAAGCATCATCGCCAAGCTGATGGAGATCGAGCGCCAGCCCCTGCTGCGCCTGCAAAGCCGGCAGCAGCAGCTCGAAGCGCGCAAGACGGCGCTGTCCGACCTGAGCGCAAAGCTCAGCGCCCTCAAGTCCCTGGTCTTCAACCTGACCCTGTCCTCGACCACGCAGGGACGCACCGCCACTTCGACCGACGCCGCCGTGGCCACCGCCACCGCCAGCGCCAGCGCGGCTATTCAGTCGTTCACCGTCCATGTGGATGCCCTGGCCACCAAGACCATCCGTACCAGCACCGGCGCCATCGGCACCCCCCTGGATACCAGCGCCACCCTGGCCAACGCCGGCTTCGCCACCGCGCCCGGAACGGGAACCTTTACGGTCACCGTCGGCTCGACCACCAAGACCATTACCGTCACCAGCAGCTCCACCGTGAGCAGCGTGCTGGCCGACATCGCCGGCGCCTACGGCGCGGAGACGGTCTCGGCCAGCTACGACCCCGCCACCAACAAGATCACCATCTCCACCACCGGCAGCGACCCCGTCGTCTTTGGACCCGATAGCAGCGGCTTCCTGAATGCGGCCAAGCTCGCCGCCTCCACCGTCGGCACCACTCGGACCAGCACCGGCATCCTGGGGGTGGCGCAGGCCTCCGCCACCCTGGACAACGCGCGGCTCGCCTCGCCCGTGGCGACGGGCGACAGCGGCTCGTTCACCATCAACGGCGTCCAGATCGACTGGACCTCGTCGGATACCATCAACAGCCTCATCACCCGCATCAACGGCTCCGCGGCGAACGTCATCGCCAGCTACGACCCGGGCACCGACCGTGTCACCCTGCAGGCCAAGAACACCGGCTCCACCGCCATCGACGTGGCCAACGTCAGCGGCCCCAACCTGCTGGACAAGCTGGGGATCGCCAGCGCGGCCAGCCAGACCCTCGGCGCCAACGCCCAGTACCGCATCAATGGCGGCGCCACCCAGTACAGCACCAGCAACACCATCAGCGAGGCCCTGCCCGGCGTGTCGCTGACGCTGGTCAGCCAGAGCGCGACTGCGGTCACGATCACCATCGCCCAGGACACCGCCGCCGCCGTGAAGGCCGTCAAGGACTTCGTCAGCGCCTTTAACGACGCCCTCTCGCTCCTTCAGGAGCAGACGGCGATCGACGTGGCGGGCAAGACCTCAGGGATCTTTGCCGGCGACGCCTTCATTCAGGGCATCGAGTTCCGCATGCGGACCATCGTCGCCAGCGCGGCCACCGGCCTTTCCACCTACACCACCTTCGCATCGATCGGCGTTACCACTGGCCCCGTCGGCTCGGCGGTGGGCACGACCAACTCGCTCGTGCTGGACGAGGCCAAGCTGACGGACGCCCTCCAGCAGAACCCGGAGGCGGTCACCGCCTTCCTCACCTCCGCCAGCGGGCCGGTGGCGACGCTCAACACCTACCTGACGGGGCTCACCTCCGCCACCGGCCCGCTGGCGACCGGCCAGAGCTCCGCCGACACCCAGATCAATGACCTGGATGATCAGATCGCCGACCTCGAGCAGCGGCTGGCCGACAAGCAAGAGCAGCTAGAGAGGAAGTTCACCGACCTCGAGCGGACCATGGCCCAGCTACAGCTCCAGAGCAGCCAGCTCCTCGCCCAGCTCGGCCAGCTCCAGTTCTCAACTGCCTAAAACCTATCCGCTTGGGAGACGGCCAGGGTGAGGGCTCCTTCAGTCCCCCCCTCTCCCTTTGGGAGAGGGCCAGGGTGAGGGCTCCGTAAAGAAAATTCAGACGAACTCCCCGCTCGCAGGCCATCACAGACGACGGGCAACGGCACACACCACGAACGAGGAGAAGAACCCAGAATGTGGAACGGCAGCGCGCTGGCGCAGCAGGCGCAGCAGCGCTATCTACAGATGCAGGTGGAGACCGCCAGTCCGGGCCAACTGGTGCTGATGCTCTATCAAGGCTGTCTCCGGTTCATCGCCCAGGGACGGGCCGCGCTGGCCGCCCAGGACTTCGACACGGCGCGGGTCAGCCTCCTCAAGGCCCAGGACATCATCGTGGAGCTGGCCGCCAGCCTCGACATGGAAGCCGGCGGCGAGATCGCCATCAACCTCTTGCGCCTCTATGATTACCTGCACCACCGGCTGGTGGCGGCGAACATCCACCGTGACGGCGACGCGGCCGCCGAGGTCGAGGCGCTCCTACGTACGCTCCTGCCGGCCTGGGAAGAGGCGGTTCGCCAGCATCAGGCCGACCTCCGCGCCGCGCCACCCCACCCGTCGCAGCTCGCCCCCGCCACCCCGGCCTGAGCGGGGTGAGGCCCACAAAGCTCCCCTCCCCGACGCGGGAAAGGGCCGGGGGTGGGGTCCTTCCCCACCCCCATGATCCAGGCTAGAATGTGGCGCTGCTCAGCGCCACGCTCAGCGCGAAGGCCAGCGCCAGTAAGGCCGCCACCCAGCTCGCGCCGTGCGCCTGCACGTTCAACGCCATCCGCGAAAACCGGTCCATGCGTCTCCTCCGCTTCCGCCGCGTGGTCTCCCACCGGCCGTTTGCTTACGGTAACGATGGCGACCCTGGGTTTGGGATGGCCTGCAGCACCGGACCGAGCGCTCCGGGGGCGCTCGCCGCCGCGGCCGCCCGCCGGTTCTCCTCCTGCACGTCCTTCAGCAGCTCGGCGCGGAGCACGGTGATCTGGCGCGGCGCCTGGATGCCCAGCCGCACGTGGTCGCCCTCGATCCCCAGGACCACCACCTCGATCTCGTCGCCGATGCGAATGCGCTGCTCGACCTTGCGGCTCAGGATCAGCATCCGTCGCTCACTCTCGCGTACGCTGGCACCAGGCTACCTCTCCACTTCGCCGGCACTCGCCGCCTGCTCCACCGCCCCGGCCCCAGCCGGCACGATCGGGTAGCGCACCGGATACCCGCTCTCCTGCAGTAGGACCTGCTTGCCCCGCCGGCCAGCGCGGTTCACGATCACCGGCGCCAGGAGGTTCACCGTCGACCGCTCCGGCTCAGGATGCACCGTCACGATGGTCCACACCTCCGCCCCCGCCGGATCGGCCAGCCTCAGCTGGCGCGCGTCCGCCTCCGAGACCTCCACCGTATACGCCGGCACGAGCAGCTGCGGGGCGACCACGACGAAGGCGATCGCCGGCTCGTCCAGCGACTGAAGCCACCGGCAGGGGGCGATCCGCGCATCGTCCAGCAGGACAAACTCGCGCAGCTCCTCCATCCCTACGATCCCCTCGGGAAAGATCAGGACATCACCTGCGGGGACCAGCACCGCCTCTTCCGCGCCAAAGCGGGTCACCGTCAGGCGCCGCTCGGCGCTTGCTTCAGTTCCTACCACGCATGCCGCGTCTACCATCGTCTGCCACCGCTCTCGCTTTCCGTGTCCCACCTGGTCCCGGCTCGGCGCTCCAGCGCCAGGTCCGCCAGGTCCGGAACCGCCTCAGCCAGTCCTGAACCCTTGGCCGGCCCTGCGGGCTGCACTGCGCGCCCGCTCAGGGGTCGCCAGCATTACTTCAGGAAGTCCAGAATGCTCATCGCTGCCGTCCGCGCCCCAATCTGCAGCGAGGCCCGCAGCACGGCCTCCTGGGTGCTCAGGCGCAGCAGAGCGTCGGCCAGGTCCACATCCTCGTTGGCCGACTGCAGCCGGCCCACCTCGACCACCAGATCGTTCAGGCGGTCTTGCATGAAGTCAAGGCGATTCAGCTTCGCCCCCACCTCCGCCCGCGTGGCCAGCACCAGGTCCGCGTCCGCATCCAGGTTCGTCAGCAGCCCGCTAATCTGCGCCGACGTGCTCAGCGGGTCCGCCAGCGCATCCGCCAGGCTCTTTAGATCGGCCAGCGTCGTCAGGAAGGTGCTGCCGTCCACGTTCACCGGGATGGTCACCCCCGGCCCGATCTCCCGCGCGACCGTGTTGCTGTCCCCGTTGTACACGGCGTTGCCCGCCACGTCCTTGCTGAAGGGGGCGGTCGTCGTCTTCATGCCGGCGAAGATGTACTGGTCCCCCAGGATGGTGCTGTTCAGCGTGTCGATGAGGTGATCCCGTAGCTGGTCCACCTCCTTGCTGATCGTCGCGCGGTCCGCGGCGCCGTACGTATCGTTCGCCGCCTGCACTGCCAGCTCCCGAATGCGCTGCAGCGTGTTGCTCGCTTCCCCCAGGGCCTGGTCCGTCGCCGCCAGCCACGTCCGCGCCTGGTCGATGTTGCGCAGGTACTGGTCCTGCGCCCCGCGCTCGGTGCGCAGGCGCACGCCCAGTCCCGCGGCCACCGGGTCTTCCCCCGGGCGCGTCACCCGCTTGCCGGAGCTGACCTGGTGCTGCGTGCGGTCCAGCGCCTCCACGTTGCGGTGGATGTTGGCCAGGATCGTCTCCATCAGCATCCGGTTGGTCACGCGCATCTCGTCTCGCTCCTTCCTGCTACCCCGCTACTGGGCCTTACATCCCTACCCGGCCCATGCGGTTGATGATCGTCTCCAGCATCTCGTCCAAAGCAGTAATCGCGCGGGCGGCGGCCTCGTAGGCGTGCTGGTACTGGATCAGGCGCGTGGCCTCCTCATCCAGCGAGACGCCGGAGATCGATTGGCGGCGCAGCTCCAGATGCTGCGTCACCAGCGCCTGGTTGCTACTCAGCTCATCCGCCTGGCGCACCTGCACCCCGAGCGCGGCCACCGTGGACGCGTAGTACTCCTCGAAGGTCGCGCTGCCGAGCGCGGCCAGGGCCGTGCGTTGCAACCCCGCGATGGCCAGCGCGTTGCGGTTGTCCCCCGGCCCGGCAGCCGTGGTCAGCCCGACGCTGCTCCCCGCCGCGGCTGCGATCGCCTGCACGTCGTTCTTGATCGCCTGGTCTACCGCCATCGTCGCGGCCCGCACCAGCGCCACCGGCGCTACCCCCGTGATGCGGTGGACGGGCGGCGGCCCGCCGGCGACGATCGTGTCCGGCGCCCCCAGCAGGCCGACGAGCTGCAGAAAGTTGCTCGTGTCCGCCGGACCCCCAAGCGTCACCGCCGTGGCCGAGGTGTAGGTAATGGAGATCGTGCCCGTGGCGCCGTCCAGCGTCCACGTCGCCCCCCCACCGATCGCTGACGTGATGCTGGTCATCACCGCCGAGAGCGTCTGCGAGCCGGGATCGACCGTGACCGCGACGCCGTTCACCGTGATCTGCCCCCCGTACAGGTCGTTGCCCAATCCGGTGGAGTTCAACGTCGCCGTCGTCGCCACGGGGTCAAAGAAGTTGGAGACGGTGCTGCTGAACGCGCCCGTCCCGAAGCCCTGGCGGTGCTGGTCGTTCACTGCGCCGGCCAGGGTGGACGCCAGCAGGTTGAGCTGGCGAAGCTGCTCCGGCAGGGTCTGGTCCCGCAGCTCCAGCTGCCCCTTCAGCTCGCCCCCATCGATCCGCACCGCCGCCCCGTCCCGCGCCCATTGCAGCAGGTGGATCTGCCCGCCAGACGCCAGCGCCCGCGTCTCCGTCGCCAGCTCGCTCACCATGTTGCCGGCGACGAACGTGCGCGCGCCCAGGAATACGCTGGTGGAGCCATCCAGCTCTTCGCGGTACGTCGCCCCCGTCAGCTTCACCAGCTCGTCCAGCAAGAGGTCGCGCCGGTCGCGCAGGTCGTTCGGCACATCGCCGGCGCCGACCGCCTTCATGATCTGGTCGTTCAACGACGCCAGCTCCGCCCCGATCAGATTGATCTCGGGCACCTTCAGGCTGATCGCCCCGTCCACGTCCTGGCGCATCTGCTCCAGGCGCCGGCCCAGGTCGTTGAAGCCCGTCGCCAGGGACTCGCCACTGGCGCGCACGGCGGCGCGCACGGCGCTGCTCTCGGGGTCGTTCGACAGCTCGCTCCAGGCGTTGAAGAAGTTGGAGATCAGCGCCTGCAGGCTGTGGTCGCTCGGCTCGGCAAAGATCCCCTCCACCTGGCGCAGCCCGGCGGCCAGCGTCTCCCACTGTCGCTGCGCCTGGAGCTGCTGGCGCACCTCCAGATCAACGAAGGCGTCCCGCTGGCGCCGGATCTGGTCCGCCTGCACGCCGGTCCCGATCGCGAGCGGCATGGACGCCGGGCGGCTCCGCCCCGGCATCGTGTACGGCCGCGTCGCCACCATGCTCGCCACCTGCCGCGAGTAGCCCTCCGTATTCGCGTTGGCGATGTTGTGGTTGGTGGTGTCCAGCGCCAGCTGCTGCGTCTGCAGCGCGCGCAGGAGCGTGTTCAGGCCAAAGAACGTTGATCTCACGATGGGCCTCCCCCGCCCTTACGCCCGATAGTCTCTCAGCCGCGGCGCCGGCGGCGCCTCAGCCCGGCCACCGTTGCTGCCATAGTGCGGGTGGACCTGCCCCACCTGCATCAGTTGCAGCACCGACGCGCTGACCGACGCCAGGCAGGCCTGGAGCAGCTCAGCGTTGCGCCGGTTGGCTTCCTGCACCGCCTCCACCTGCGCCCGCAGGCGCTCACCGGCCGCGCGCAAGGCGTCCGCTGCCGGCCGCCCGGCCAGCGCGCACAGCCCGCTGATCGTCACCGCGTCGTCCGGTACGCCAAGGCGCGCCGC
>DAOTTI010000153.1:0-6268 GCA_034437795.1 Chloroflexota bacterium
GCCGCGCCGAGCGTCAACCGTGCTGGGCCGCCACGGGCGCCAGCCCCTCGACCGTCGCCTCGACCAGTACCTGGTCGGCTCTGGCCATCCCCGCCTCGGCGGGGCCGAGCAGCCGCAGCAGCCCCCGCGCAATCAGCCGGTCTCGGCGCCGCGGCAGGGCCGGCGGCGACCAGTCGAGCACCGCCGCCAGCGATGCCGACGGTAGGAACGGGTGCTGGCCCACGAGCTCGAAGAGCTGGCGGTCGGACAGGGAGAGCGAAAGCGCAACCGGGCCGAGGCCGCCGCGGGCATGCGGCCGTGCGACGGGCGGCACGAGCCCGTCGCCGACGAACCGTGGCAGGGGCGCGTCGGCGTGCCGGGGCCGGAGCGGTCGCAGTCTGACCCGCTGGACGAGCCGCTCGGCCGCGTGTTGCGGGCCGATGGCGGCGTTCGCGAGGGCCTCCGGGTTCGCGCGCAGTCGGCCCCACGTGGCGACGCAGGCTGCCAGAGGCGCCTCGCTGCGGGCGTTGCGCACCTCCTCGAGCAGCGCCCGCCAGGCGGCCGCCCGCCCGGGATCGGTGGTGCCGACCACCAGCGTCGGCAGCTCGCCGCCGTGGAGCCCGCGCAGCACCAGCACGTGGTCGAGTGTCGGGCGGTGCACCCGCAGCGGGGCGGTCCCGAGGTCCGGGAGCAGCAGGCACGCAGCCGCGGCGTCTGGCCAGGCGAACGCGGCGTAGGCAGGGAGCGCCGCCGTGGCGGGCGCCTTGGCGGTGGGGCGCTGGTAGCGCCGGCGCCACGGCCGCTCCCAGGCCAGCAGGTTGGGCAGGCCGGGACGGGAGGCGGCGAGGGCGGCGAGCAGCTCATAGGTGGCGAGCAGGTGCGGCAACCGCGGCGCGAGCGCGAACAGGTCGGCCCGGCGCAGGCGGTTGCGGCGGGCAAGAGGCTCGGGCTCGACCTGCTGGTCGAGGGCGACCACCGCTAGCCCCAGGGCAGTTCTCCGACCATTCCCATGGGTTCCGCCCTGGCCGGGGCTGTCAGACCGCCTTGCGGGAGATCGACCAGACGTGGCTGGGTACGACGTGGTTCATTGAGGGAGACATCTCGGCCTGCTTCGACAGCTTCGACCACGAGGCCCTACTGGCGGTCCTGGCTGAGAAGATCCACGACAGCCGCTTCCTGCGGTTGATCGCCAACCTGCTCAAGGCCGGATATCTCGAGGACTGGAAGCTCAACCAGACGCTCAGCGGGACCCCGCAGGGCGGCGTGGTGAGCCCCATCCTAGCGAACATCTACCTGAGCAGGCTCGATCAGTTCGTCGAGACGGTGCTCATACCAGCCCACACTCGGGGTGAGGTCAGGAAGACGAACCTGTGCTACGGCGCACTGAAGATGCGAGCCTATCGGGCTCGACGGGCCGGCCGCTGGGACGTCGCGCGGAAGCTCAAGCAGCAGATGCAACGGATGCCCTCGGTCGATCCGAACGACGCGGACTACCGCCGTCTGAAGTACATGCGGTACGCCGACGATGTGCGCCACATCACCGTGAGCGAGATCCCCGTCTGAGACGGGAGGGGTCCGGAAGAATTGACCCCTGGGTCACCGGCTTACCTGGCGGCGAAAGCCAAAGGGGACGGAGCATGCCGTGAACGCGGGTGCGGTCCGCAGGCGCCCATGACCGCGACCCGCAAGACCCGCGCGATCAGGTGAAAGCCGTTCTGCTTAAACCTGAGTTTCCAGCGATGCAAGCGTCCATCCCCCGCCTACGGCGTCTGTTGCGAGGTCGGTGCGATAGGGCGGTGAACTCGTCGTGGCCCGGACCTTCCGCGCACCGGGCGGTGGCCAACGCGGTCACCCAAGGGAACCCATCAGGTACCTACGTCGCGCTACACGTCTCGCCCACCGCGAATGTGGGATTCCCCACGGGGCGCGCCCTAGGGGAACGGAGCCTCCGTAGTAGTCCGCGCCGGGGAGAGCCCGGTACATGGCGAAGGGAGGCAGGTGTCACCGACAGCCAAGAACAGTGAGGTACTCGCGATGAGAACCGCCGAGCCTGCATTGGAAGTCATGCGCGAACGCGGCAAGCGAGGACTGCCGCTGGAGGACATTTACCGACAGCTCTACAACCCCCAGCTCTACTTCTCCGCGCCTACGGCCGCATCGCCCGCAACACGGGTGCGATGACGCCGGAGGTGACCGGCGAGACTGCGGACGGGACGTCACTGGCGAAGATCCACCAGATCATCGAGGCGCTCTGTTACCAGCGCTACCGGTGGACGCCGGTCCGGCGGACGTACATTCCCAAAGCCAATGGGAAGCAACGGCCGCTCGGCATCCCCACCTGGTCGGACCAGCTGCTCCAGGACGTCATCCGCGCCATTCTGGAGGCCTACTACGAGCCGCAGTTCTCCCACTGCTCCCACGGCTTCCGGACCGGCCGGGAGTGTCACACCGCGCTCGTTGACGTGCGGACGTGGTCGGGCACGACCTGGTTCATCGAGGCCGATATCGCCCAGTGTTTCGACCGGCTGGACCACGAGGTCCTGCTGGGCATCCTGGCGGAGCGCATCCACGACGGCCGCTTCCTGCGGCTGATACGGGAGTTGCTCCAGGCAGGCTACCTCGAAGACTGGCGGTTCAACGCGATGCTGAGCGGCACCCCGCAAGGCGGCGTGGTGAGCCCGCTGCTGGCGAACATCTACCTCGACCGGTTGGACAGATTTGTTGAACAGACCCTCGTTCCGGCGTACACCCGCGGTGCCCAGCGGAAGCGCAACCCGGCACACCGCCACGTGCAACGGCGCATGTACCGTTTGGCTCAGCAGGGGCACCGTACCGAAGCCCGCCACCTCCGCCAGGAGATGCAGCGGCTCCCGTACGGCGACCCCAATGATCCGAACTACCGGCGCCTGCGCTACGTGCGGTATGCCGACGACTTCCCGCTGGGGTTCATCGGGCCACGAGTTGAAGCGGAGGCGATTAAGTGCCAGCTCGACCAGTTCCTGCGCGACACGCTCAAGCTGGAGCTGGCTACCGAGAAGCCGCTCATCACCCACGCCCGGTCAGATGCAGCACGGTTCCTCGGCTACGAGGTCATCGTGAAGCACAACAACCGGAAGCTCGACCACCGGGGCCTGCGGAGCCTCAACGGCTCCATTGGCCTGCGGGTGCCCATGGACAAGATCCGCGGCAAGTGCGACGCCTACATGCGCGGCGGCAAGCCTGCACCCACCCCTGCTCGATCAGCTCGCGCGCAGCGACGCCTACATGCGCGGCGGCAAGCCGGTCGGCAACTGGGCCATGCGCAACGACACTGAGTTCAGCATCGTCGCGCAGTACCAGACGGCCTTCCGGGGCGTCGTCAACTACTACCGGCTGGCCGACAACGTTGGCTGGCTCGCCCGGCTCAAGTGGGTCATGGAGACGGCGCTGACCAAGACGCTGGCCGCCAAGCTGCGACTGAGCGTCCCGCGGGTCTACCGCCGCTTCAGAGCCACCATCGCCACCCCCGCGGGACCGCGCAAGGTGCTGCTGGTGACGGTGGAACGCGGACCGGGCAAGCTGCCGCTAGTGGCGCAATGGGGCGGCATCTCGCTCGCGCGAGACACGCACGCAGTCCTCGACGACCAGCCCCCGCGCGTCTGGAACCCGCCTCCACGCGCTCGTGGGCCGCGCCGGAACGGCCGACCAGCCCCCGCGCGTCTGGAACACGCGGACCGAGTTGCTGGAGCGGTTCCTCGCCGACACCTGTGAGCTGTGTGGCTCAAAGGTAGAGGTCGAGGTGCACCACATCCGGCGCCTGGCCGATCTCCACACGAAGGGGCAGGCTGAGAAGCCCTTCTGGGTCAAGATGATGGCGGCGCGCCATCGCAAGACCCTGGTTGTCCGCCGTAGGTGCCACGAGGATTTCCACGCGGGACATCCGCCGCGGCACGAGAATGCTAAAGGGGCCGAATAAGACTCGCGGCCCAGTCTCTCCCGGCATGTAGTCGCGGGGAGGTTCTAGCAAAACGCGAAACAAAGACACTGGAGAGCCGGGTGCGGGGAAACTCGCACGCCCGGTTCGGAGGGGGGCTGTTGGAAAAGGCCCGCCATTCGGCGGGACCTCGCTGGCGGCCTACCCTACTTCCTGCAGCCGCGCGCCTTGCTCCGGTTGCTCCAGGCACTGAAGGCGCGTCGCCTCTACACCGTCGTCTACACCGGGTACACCGTCGAGGCGCTGGCCCGCCGACCCGAGCCCGAGGTGCAGGCGGCGCTGCACCTCACGGACCTGCTGGTGGATGGGCCATAGGTCGCGGCGCTCGCCAACCGCGCGGGACCCTGGACCGGGTCGGGCAGCCAACGGGTGATCGATCTCGTGGCCACCCGCCGCGCCGGCCAGGTGGTGCTCCTGGACACGCGGTCGCGCGACTGATGGCCGCGCGGCAGCTCGACGAACGGCGGTTCCGTCGCAAGGGTTGAATGCTCACTCGGAGCTCGCCTGGTGAGGCTGTGGCTGGACCGTGCCGGCACTGCCGTCGACGACGACCACCTGCCCATCCCGTAGCCGGGTCGTGGCGTCGCCGGTGCCCACCACCGCTGGGATACCGTACTCTCGCGTGACGAGGGAGGCGTGGGCCGCCAGGGTGCCCCATCGGTGACGACCGCCGCTGCGCGCCCGAAGAGCGGTGTCCAGGCCGGCGCGGTCGTCCGGGCGACCAAGACCTCGCCTGGTCGAAAGTGGTCGAAGTCCTCGGGACCGCGGACGATGCGCACCGGACTGGTGGGGCGGCCGGGGCTAGCCGGCTGCCCTACGATGGCGCCGTCGGGCACCTGGCTGCCCGTCCGCACCGCGTTCACGGTGCTGCGGATGGCCCGCTCGACGAGCGGCGCCGTGCCGATCGTGAGGGGCGCGATCAGCCGCCGACGGCGCTCCCGCTCGGCGCGCCGTCGGCTCACCGCCTCCTGCAGGTGCGCCGGTCCATGCAGCTCGGCGCGGGTGAGGAAGAAGACGTCCTCGGCCCGGTCGACTGCCCCCCTGCTCCGTATGGTCTCGACCAGGCGCAGCGCGCAGCGCCGCAGCAGCGGCCAGCCGAGGGTGAACCAGCGCGCCTGCTCCTCGCGGAGGGCGGCGTAGCGCTGCGCTACCTCGAGCAGCGTCTCGAAGCGGGCGAGCAACGCGGGCTTGTCGGCCAGGGCCGTCCGGCAGGCGGGCTCGGGGGCCTCGCGTTCGGCCGCGAGCTGCCGTCTGCGCTCAGCGAGCGCCGGGTGGGGGAACTCCAGCCCAGCTCGCCCGCCGTGGGCCAGGACCAGTCGGAGCTCTGCACCGCGTGGGAGGGGACTTCAAGGTCCGCGCCGGGCAGCCCGCGCAGCAGGACTGGGCGTGATCCAGTTTCGTGGACAGGTTGATGTTAGGCGATAGCCACCGCCTGGACAAGGGCCTCGTACTCGGTCGGCGTCGCGTAGCCCAGCGTGGAGTGACGGCGCTGGCGGTTGTACCAGAGCTCCATGAACTCGAAGATCGCCAGACGCGCGACCGCTCGCGTCGCCCCGACGTGGCGGGGCAGCAGTTCGACCTTGAGCGTCGCCAAGAAGCTTTCGGCCACGGCCTTGTCCAAGCAGTCCCCGACTGTGTCCATCGACGCGAGGATGCCCGCCTCGTGCAGCCACTGGCTGAAGGCCAGGGAGGTGTACTGGCAGCCGTGATCGGCGTGATGGATCAGACCGGCGTTGGGTTGGCGGTGGCAGAGCGCTATTGTCAACGCATCGAGGCCCAGCTCCGTGCGCAGATGATCGGCCGTCGCCCAGCCGACCCCCCGCCGGCGGAAGGCCTCAAGCACGACCGCGAGGTAGAGCCAGCCTTCCCCGGTCGCGACGTAGCTGCTATCGGCCACCCAGAGCCGATCCGGCGCGCCGATGGTCGGGGGCGCGAAGGCGCGCTGGACGCGAGCGGGGGCGGGTACCGCCTGGCGGTCGTGCGTCGTCGTCCGGCTGTGGCGGCGCCGGCCCTGGCAGCCCCGCAGCCCGGCCTCGCGCATCAGCCGGGCGACGCGTCGACGCCCGCACCGCTCCCCGACCGTGCGCCGCTCGACATGGCGGCGCGGGCTGCCGTAGGTCCCACGACCGGTCTGATAGATGGCGCGAATGCGCTCCGTCAGACGCTCATCGGCCCGGGCCCGCGCCGAGGGCGAGCGTCCCGGCCAGGCAGAGGAGCCCGAGCGCGACACCCCTAGTGCACCATCAGGCCAGCGACCTGGCATGGCTTTCCCTGGTGCGCGGGCTGGCATTCCCGAAGAGGTTGCCTGCGACAGCA
>DAOTTI010000154.1:0-33600 GCA_034437795.1 Chloroflexota bacterium
GGTGGCGGCCAGGGGTCCTCCGGCGCCGAAGATGACCACGTTGCGGATGGGGCGTGATGGGATGCGCTCCCGCGGGCCAAGGAGCGAGCGGTCCGCTGCCGTCTCCAGCGGCGGGGCGGGAGGCGCATCGCCGGCGCCGGGGACGCTGGCGAAGCTCTGCGCTGGCGCATAGCCAAGCCCTCGCTCGCCCCTGGCGGCGCCCAGCGGCACGCGGGTGTAGCGGCCGCCGCCGGGGATATGGTAGAGCCACCAGCCATAGCCCAGCCGGCCGGTGCTGTGCTCTGGCCCGAACCGCAGGGGCGCGGATAGCGCCGCGACGCAGGCCTGCACCGCATCATCCACGTGCAGCCAGCGCGGGTCGTAGATGCGGCCGGCGACGGCGGCGTCATCGACCACCTCGCCGAAGCGCAGGCAGACCACCTCCAGGGGCTCCACCCGCGCCAGCTCGCGGGCCGACACCTCGGCCAGGTAGGCCGCGAGCTGCCGTGCGTCCGTCACATCGGGGAGCGGGCGCCAGCTCTCGTTCACCTCCCAGTGCGCCGGGTAGCGTTCCAGGAGCGCCAGCGTACTGCCCAGGACCACGCGCCGCAGGCCCGCCTCGACGGCGGCGGTGAGCAGGGCGTAGGTACCGCGCGTGGCGTAATCGAGCGCTTCCCCGTCGCGCTGCCAGCCGTCAGGCGCGCTCTCGGGCGCCGCGGGCAGGGCCTGGCCACCGCTCGCCTGACGCGGCGCGCCGGGAGCAGGCGGATCCGGCGAGCGCCGACCGGCCGGCCCGCCGCCCAGCAGATCCAGGGCAAACGGAACCAGGTGCACCAGGGCATCGGCGCCGTCGACGGCGCGGCGAGCCACGTCCGGCTCGCGTGGATCGCCCGTAACGGGCACGACCTGGTGGCTGCCGGCCAGCGCCTGTGAGAGCGCGTGGCCGAGCAGGCTCTCGGGGGCAGTGATCGCGACGCGCATACCTTACCTCGCTGCCGCATCATCCTGGCGCCGTGGCCGGTGCGGCGGCCCTACTCCTACTGCACCCGCACCGATTCGGCCATCACCTGGTCGGCCCGCTTCTGCGCCTCCGCCAGCCCCTGGTTGACACCCAGCTTGCCCAGCATCATCTCACGGAAGAGCGGCTCCACCTCGGCGGCCAAGCGGTTGTAGCGCAGGTAAGGATAGGGCCCGGGCAGCCTGGCCACCTCAGGGATGCGCGCCAGGTTCGGCTCCTTCTCCACCGCCTGCTTCCACTCCGGCGTGTCATAGAACTTCAGGCGCGGGCTCTGGGCGCTCAGGCGCTTCAGCTTCTCCACCTGCACCTCGAGGCCGGTGAAGAAGCGCGTCCACTCCACGGCGGCGTCGGGGTTCTTCGCCTCCTTGGGGATAGCCACGAAGTTGGTCCACGTCGCCGAGGCGAAGCCGGTCCCCCGCGGCCCCTTGGGCACCGGCATGATCCAGAAGCGGAAGTCGGGCGGCGCATTGAGCAGCCGGATGGACGACGAATCGTAGATGATGGCCACCTGCCCGCCGGTAAAGGCCTGGCGCGCGTTCCCCGGCCGGTTGGGCGCATCGAGCTTCGGCCCCAGGCGGTATCTGTGGATCAGGTCGACCGAGAACTGCACCACCTCCCGCGTGGCCGGCACATCCAGCAGGTACTTACTCTCGTCCGGCGCAGTCAGTGCGGCGTTGTTGCTGTATAGCCAGGCGGCCAGCCAGGGCAGCCCCAGGTTCGGCACCAGCAGCCCGATCTGCTGGAACTCGTCGCCGCTCGCCTTGGTCAGGCGCTGGGCGATGCGCACCAGGTCGTCCCAGGTTTTGAGGTCGGCGCCCTTGGGGTCGAAGCCGGCTGCGCTGAAGAGGCCCTGGTTGATGGTAAAGGTCAGCGATTCCGGTCCCATGACCGGAATGCCGAAGGTCTCGTTGCCCTTGCTGCGGAACTTCCTGGAGCTCTCGAAGAACTCCTTGTCCCCCAGGTCCGGGGCCCTGGCGATGTAGGGCGTCAGGTTGCGAAGCAGGCCAGCGTCGTAGTTGTCGCGCCCGAAGACGACCGAGCAGAACGAGGCATCCGGCGAGAGCCCACCGGTGATCATCGTGATCAGCTTGGAGTTCAGTCCGCCGCCGGTGGGCCCGTCGACCAGCTCGACCGTGGCGCCGGTGCGCTCCTGGAAGGTGCGCGCCGCCCAGGCCATGAAGTCGTTGTTCCCCGGCCCCAGGCTATCGGTCCACCAATGCAGGAAAGTGATCCGCTGGTCGCGCAGCGTCTGCCCCGCTGGCCGGCCGCCCGCTCCCGGCGCCCCCGGCGCCCCGCACGCGGCCAGCGCCAGCGCTGCAGCGCTGCCGGTGGCGCGCAGCACCACCCGCCGGGTCACCCTACCGTCATCGCCTTCGCTCATCGGCCTACCTCCTCAAGATATCACTGCGATGGCCGCGCCACGTGATGGCGCCCTCGCCCCTGGCACGCGCATCGGCCCGCCTCCTCAAGATGCTGTACTGTGGCAACGGTCGTTCTGACGGCCTTTGGTTACGACGGCCTTGCCGGTCGGCGCCTCGCCTGCGCTGCGCCGGCTGCCTGGTGGTGGAGCGGTGCCTGCTCAGTCTCCCTGGGCGATACCCACGATCCCCGCGTCATGACCAGCGCGCATAGGCTGAATGGTGACATGCAAGGACGCTCACGCGCGGCCCGCCTTCCATGATAGATCACGGGGCCAGCCTTGACTCCGCCGGCGCCGGGGCGTACCGTGATGTCGTGCGGCTGTGGCCCCGGAGTGGCTGGCGCCAGGCCGCAGCGGACGGGCCTGGAGGATGGAGCATGCTACAGAGTCGACGACAGGTGGTCACCCGATTGCGCTCCCTTGCGGCCGGCGGCGCCCTTACCGCCTGCGGCGTCGCGCGGCAGGCGCCAGGCGGAGGGGGCTCCGCCAGGGAGCCGGTCACGATCGAATGGTTCAACGCCGGCGAAGGGCCGGACGAAGGGCGCAACCGCGTGGTGGCCCTGTTTCGTGAGAAGCACCCGCACGTCATCCCGGTGATCAGCCTGGGAGGCGCGAACAATAACGACGGCTACCGCGCCAAGCTCCGCACGCTCATCGCCAGTGACACGGCGCCGGACGTGTTCTACCTGGAGTGGTTCGTCTACCCGCCGTACGTCGTTGCCGGCAGCCTGGCCGAGCTGGACAGTCTGGCCAGGCGGGACAAGATCCCTGTGGATGACCTGTGGCCGTCGTTCCGGCGCCAGTTCACGTACAAGGGCAAGCTCTGGGCCTTCACTCAGGGCATGCAGACCATGGTCACCTGGTACAACGTCGATCTCCTGGAGCAGGCCGGCGTCGCGCCGCCCGGCAAGGGGACGACCTGGCAGCAGTATCTGGAGCTGGCGCAGAAGCTGACTATCCGCCAGGGTGGCGAGATCCAGCGCTACGGGACCACCTTCTGGCGGTCCTTGCACCAGCCTCCCGGCGCCTTCATGTTCATGGCCGGCGGCCGGCTGTTCGACCGGAGCGAAGACCCGCAGGCCTCGACCTTTCACGAGCCGCCCGAGCAGGAGGCGCTGCAGTACCTGGGCGATCTAGTGAATAAGCACCGCGTGGCCCCCACCGGGCCGGAAGAGAACGCCCTGGGCGGCAACGATGCCGCCTTCGCCACCGGCAAGGTGGCGCTGAACATGCGCAACGTGCCGATCAACACCTGGGAAACCAGGATGAAGGACTACCGCTGGGCCGCCGCCCCGCTGCCGGCCGGCAAAGCGGGGCAGTTCAGCGTGGCCAACGGCCACGGGCAGTGCATGGCCGCCGCTACCAAGAAGAAGGACGCCGCCTGGACCTTCCTGGGCTGGTACGGTGGCGTGGAAGGGCAGACGGCCATCGCTCGCGAGCAGAACGCCATCCCCGGCCTGCGGGCGGTGGCGCAGAAGGCCTACCTGACCGAGCCGCGGTATGCGGGGATCAAGGCGGTGGTCCTGGAGTCGCTGGAACATGGGCGCTGGTTCCCTAACACGACGCGGACCAACGAGGCCCTCTTGATCATCAACCCCACCATGGCTCAGGTCTTTAACGGCCAGATCACCGCCCGCGAGGCGGGAGAGAAGCTGCGTAAGGAGGTCGACGCCATCCTGCGGGGCTAAGCGCGGGGCCAGAAGCCGGGCGACACCGGCACACGCCGGCACCAGCAGCAGAAGTGGCGCAGCACTGATGGCCACCTGTCTCGGCGCACCTAGTGCTGTCGCAGGCAACCTCTTCAGGAATGCCAGCCCGCGCACCAGGGAAAGCCATGCCAGGTCGCTGGCCTGATGGTGCACTAGAGGGCGCACGAGCGTCCGTGGGCCAGACCCACCTGGCCTGGCCCGCAGTGGGGCGCATTGCCGGTGGCTGAAGCGCCGGTTACGGGCACGTGCACGCACCCGGTCTAGTGGGCTATGCTGTGCCCACCGCAGGCGGTCTGGCTCCTGTGTACGTGGCTCTGCCACTTGCCGGTGAAATGGCGACGGACCTGAGGAGGGACATGGACATGGCACTCGAGACGTGGCCACAGGAAGGGATGTCTCATACGCTGGGGGCATCGGGCACATCGGACACACCAGGCAGACCCACTCGGCGCCTGGTGCTCGGCACGCTGGCCGCCCTGGCGAGCTCGCTGGGAGCGGGCGCGCTGGCCGCCTGCGCCGCGCCGTCGACGGCCGAACCCGGCCAGAGCGGCGCGACGCAAGGGAAGGTAGTGGAGCTGCGCGTGCACGGCCAGGCGACGTCCGACGGCGAGGGCTACGACAAGAGCGTGGCCGCCTTCAACGAGCGCTACGCCGGCCGGTACCGCGCGGTGCACGAGCAGATCACGGGCAACCTCTATCAGGTCCAGGAGGCCAACTTCGCCGCCGGCACGGCCGCCGACCTGCATTACGCCCACACGTCGAACATGAAGTACCACGAGTACTCGGTCAAGGGCATCGCCCTCGTCCTGGACCCGTTCGTCAGCCGCGACAAGGCCTTCAGGCTCACTGACTGGCCGCCGAAGGCCATCGACGTCATCAAGACGGTTGACGGTAAGATCTATGGCCTGCCGGTGCGCGGGCAGGTCTCCTGGCAGTTCCTCTACTGGAACCGCGACATGCTCCGGCGAGCGGGCATTCCGGAGCCGACCCCGAACTGGACGCTAGACGAGCTAGTCATGCACGCCAGGCGCCTGCAGCAGCCGGGCAATAGCGAGTTCTACCCCGTGGCCTATAGCTGGGGCAGCTTCGAGACGGCGGTGGGCAACGTGCGCCGCTTCGGCGGCGAGTTCTTTGAGCCGGGCAGCGGCCCGGGGCGCAAGTGCGTCATGGACTCGGCGCCGTGCGTGCAGGCCATTCGCTGGTTCTACGAGCAGATCAAGGCCGGCCTGTTCGCCCCGCGCAGCTACGGGCCGGCCCAGTTCGGGCAGGGCAAGTGCGCCTTTGTCCTGGGCCACCTCGCCGGCCAGCGCGCCACCGTCAAGAATAACGGCGGCGACAACTTCGAGTGGACCTTCGACATCGTCCCCAAGGGGCCGACCGGGCGCCGCGGCGGCTTCCTTTCCATCGACATGCAGCAGATCTGGGCCAATACCAGGAGCAAGGACGGCTCCTGGGAGCTGCTCAAGTGGATGACGGGCCGCCAGGCCGGCATCAACCTCGCGCTCCAGCCGACGGGCTCCCTTACCCCCGGCTACCGGAAGGACGTCTACTGCTCGGACGAGCTGCTCAACGACCCGCGCTTCCCCAAGAGCGCGATGAAGGCCAACTGCGACAACATCGACCAGCCGGAGACCTTCACCTACCCGCACAACCTGCGCCTGGCCGTGCCGGGGGGCGTGAACGAGATCGTGGCCAGGTACCTGAACGACGTGGCCGACCTCAAACAGGAGCCTACCCCGTCTTACCTGAAGGAGATGACGGCGGAGATCCAGAACGTGCTGGAGCTGCCGCGCCTCTGATGGGCTCGTTCCGTGCCTGCGTCCCTCGTCCCCGGCCAGGTGGTCGGTCGCTTTGTCGTGGAGCGGCTGCTGGCCCGCGCAGGCATGGGGGAGGCGTACCTGGCGCGTGATCCGCTCACCGGCGGCGCCGTCCTGCTCAAGCTCCCCCGCACGGAGCTGCTGGACGACGTCGCGGTGCAAGCCCGCTTCGAGCGGGAGGCAGAGGCGCTCCGCCGCCTGCGCCACCCGGGCGTGCAACGCTGGATCGACTGCGGCTGGGACGGCCGGCGCCCCTTCGTCGCCCTGGAGTACGTAGAGGGTGAGACGCTGCGCTGCACCCTCCAGCGCCGCGGGCGTCTGGTCGTGTCCGAAGCGCTGGCTCTGGCCATCGACCTGGCCGACGCCCTGGCCTGCTGCCACCGTCACGGCGTGGTGCATCGCGACCTCAAGCCGGAGAACGTGATCGTTACGCCCGCCGGCAGGCCCGTGCTCATCGACTTCGGCTCCGCCATTCTGGCCGGGGCGCGCCGGCTCACGTTCAGCCAGCTCACCGGCGAGCTAGGTACGCCGCAGTACATGGCGCCCGAGCAGGTGCAGGGCCGGCGGGGCGACCGGCGGACCGATGTCTACGCGCTGGGCACGCTGCTCTATGAGCTGCTGGCCGGCCACCCGCCCTTTGCCCCTCGCGCAGGCGAGAGTGCGGTGCACGTGATGCGCCGCCATCTGGAGGAGGTCCCGCTCCCGCCGGCGGCGGAGGGGCTGGACGAGCTGCTCCAAGGCGCCATCGCCCGCGCCTTGCGTCGCGACCCCGACGACCGCTTCCAGACGATGGAGGCGTTCCGCCACGCGCTCGCCGACCCCCAGGCGGCCGCGACCCGTGGCGACATCTGGCCGGGCTGGACCGGCTGGCCGGCCGTTTCACCTGGGCCGCCGTGGGGCGGGCTGCGCCTCCGCTCCCCCGCTCTCGTGCTTGCCACCGTCGTGATCATTGGCGTGCTCGTCCTGCTTGGCGCCGCACTGGCGGCCGGCCTGCTGCGGGGGGCGTAGGCCTCCGCCTGGGAGCTCGTAGGCGGGGCGGTCTCGATTGCCTGCGAACGGTACCATGCGCCCCATTGGAGGAGGCAACCATCATGGCAGCAAGCGTGCTCCCCGCGACGGCGACGAAGCTGGCGATCGACGGCGGGCCCCCGGCTGTGGCCGAGCGCTGGCCCGCAGGCTACACCGGGGCAGAGTGGATGGGCGAGGAAGAGCGCCGTGAGGTGCTCGACGTGCTGGAGCGGCGCAGCCTGTACCGCTTCTACGGCCCGCAGACGCCCGACAAGGTCGCCACGCTGGAGCGCGAGGCGGCCGCCTACCTGGGGACACGCTGGACGCTGGGGGTCACCTCCGGCACGGCGGCGCTCAAGGTAGCGCTGGCCGCCCTGGGCATCGGGCCGGGCGACGAGGTGATCGTCCCTGCCATCACCTTCATTGCCTCCGCTGGCGCGGTGCTCGCGCACCATGCCTACTGCGTCTTCGCCGAGTGCGACGAGTCCTTTGGCCTGGACCCGGCCGACGTGGCGGGCAAGATCACGGCGCGGACCAGGGCCATCATGCCCGTCCACCTGGGGGGCGTCCCCTGCAAGATGGATGAGCTGATGGCCGTGGCCAGGGCGCGCGGGGTGCGCGTGGTCGAGGACTGCGCTCAATCGATGGGTGCCTCCTACCATGGCCGGAAGGTGGGCAGCATCGGTGACGCCGGCGCCTTCTCTTTCCAGATGCAGAAGATCGCCACCGCCGGCGAGGGCGGCTTGGTCGCCACCAGCGATCCGGTGATCTACGAGCGGGCGTTCCGCTATCACGACCACGGGGGCTACCGCTACGGCCGGCAGGGGGTGGCCGTCAGCGGCTCCACCGAGGCCTCCGGCATGGACCGGAACGCGTCGCCTCCGCCGCAGTTGGCGCCGTTCGTGGGCGAGGTCTATCGCATGGGCGAGCTGGCCGGCGCCGTGGCGCTGGCGCAGCTCCGCAAGCTGGACCAGATCATTGAGACGGCGCGGGCGAACAAGCGACGCCTGGTGGACGGGATCACGGGGCTCAAGGGGTTCCGCCTGCGCGAGATCCCCGACCCCGACGGGGACGCCGGCATCCGGCTGGGCCTTCTCCTGGATGATCCGTCGCGCACGGAGGCGTTCTGCCGCGCCATGCGGGCCGAGGGCGTACCCGTCACGCAGGTGTACGGCGGGAAGCCGGTCTACGCCGCGGAGCAGATCCTGCACCGCCGTCCAAGCTGGGCCGCAGATGGGGAGAACGGCGCGCGCCGCCCGCTCGTGCCGATGGGCGAGGCGTATGGCCCGCCGCCACGCTACGAGATGGGCATGTGCCCGCGTACGGAGGCCCTGCTTGCCCGCGCCGTCTCGCTGGACGTGAGCAGCCGCCGCCTGACCGCGCCCCACATTGACGGGGCGATCCGCGCCTTCCACAAGGTCAGCCGCGCGCTCCTGTAGGAGGGCGCGGCGGCGTAGGCCAACGCGTCACGTCCACCGCTGCAGCCACGTTTGCCTCAAGTGACTGCTTCTCACCGCGCGACAGGCGGCGTTTGAAGGGAGGGCCATGCCAGCGCTGCCGTAGCTAGGGTAGGCACCCGGCACGCAAGGATGGAACACGTCAAGTCGGAGCGCGTCGCGCGCAGAGGCAGCAGGCACCCGGCACGCAAGGATGGAACACAGGCTTGGCGCGCACGTAACGGAGGACCTCCCGTGATCGCCACGGCGCGTATGCGCGCATCCGCCGCCCCCGTCGGGGACGTGAAGTGCGCCTCGTGCGGCGCCTTCCGCCCGGCGGCGCACACCTATTGCTCATTCTGCGGCGCGAAACTGGGCGCAGGCGACGCGGCATCCAGGGTCCGCCGGCTGCGGTGGCTGCGCTGGACCGGCCTGCCTTTGCTGTCGGCGCGCCTGAGTGCCTGGCGGAGGCGCCCCCACGACCTGGAGACGCGGACCTGGGTCGACCGGGTGGCGCGCGCTTACCTTAGCCTTTCACTTGTTGCCGTTACGCTCTGGCTCGCCAGTGCCGGCGGGGACCTCTCGGCCGTACGCGCGGTGGCGCCCGGTGTCCAGGCCCAGGTGAGCACCTGGCTCGACGAGCAGCGGGCGCACGTGGCGCAGGGCCTGACCCGGCTGGCGGAGGTGGTGGGCACTCCGGCCGCGAAGGGCTAACCCGCGTGCTTCAGGAGCGGCGGGAGGAAGTAACGAGAAGCGAGGAGCGAGTGCCGAGAAGCGAGGAGCGAGTGGTGCAGGGAGCCGGCGCTTGGCGGTCAGCAGCAACCTGCAGCGCCTCGCCGCGTCCAGTTCCGCGGGCGTCTGCCCCCGGTCCAGATGGCGGCAGGCTATGGCCATCGTTCCCCCTCGCCGCATCGGAGCGGGGGCGGCGGGGCCAAGCCGCACGACCGTGGCCGTCGTTCCCCCTCTCCCGCGTGCGGGAGTGGGGCCGGGGGTGAGGGCTGTCCTCCCTCCCGGCGTGGCCCCGACCGAAGGAGGTGGGGTCCGTCTCCGCGCCCCCGCGTCTCCGCGTCGGAGCGGCGGCCTCTAGCTACGCTTTACCGCCCAAGCCACGGGTCCAGAGCTCAGCCGCTCGCTGGGCGTACTCGCCCGGCGAGATCTTCCCATCGACCAGCTCTCGCCAGAGCGGCTGGTGCTCGCGATCCACGTCGTTGTAGTTGGGATAGTTGAGCATCCCCCAGCCGGAGGCGCGGGAGTACTGCGCTGAGAGCAGGTAGGCCCGGGCGTCGGCCCCGCTTCGCTGCTGGTAGTACTGCTGCGGGAAGTCCGAGCCGCCCTTGACCAGCGCCGAGACGGCGTGGCCGTTCATCACCACGTAGCGCCCCGCGTTCTCCGGCTTGAGCAGCCACTTCAGCACCGACCACACTGCATCCTGGCGGGCGGGGGGAATGGCCCCCATGAAGATGCCGTGGGCCCACTGCCGCCCCGAGACGTTTCGCCCCGGCCCGGAGTAGGGGAGCGTGGCCAGCCCCCACCGGAACGGCGGCTTATCGATCACAAACGGCCCCACCAGTTGCATAGCGACCTTGCCGGAGAGGAACACCGCCCCCCGCTGCCCGCCCATCAGCGCGGCAGCCTCCTCGCTCGTCGGGACCAGCCGGAACCTATCGCGCACGTCCAGCCCAAACTGGAGCCCCTTGATATAGCCGGGCGTGTTCATCAGCGCCTTCTTGGCGGCGTCGTCCCACGGGCCCTGGCCAAAGTAGGTCCCCGCCGTCCAGAAGTCCAGCGCAATGGCGTTCCCCAGCCCGAACTGCTCGCGCCCCTTGGTCAGCTTCTGCGCCACCTCCAGCAGGCGCTCCATCGTCCAGGTCCTGTCGTCCGGATTGACCGGGGGATGCTTGAGGCCGGCCGCGTCGAACAGGTCCATATTGAAGGCGATGGCGTCGGCTGAGATGCTGCTGGGCCAGCCCCAGATCTTGCCGTCCTTGCTGTTGATGTTCAGCGCCTCGGGCAGGAAGAGCTTGCTATCGATCCGGTCACGCTTGAAGAAGGGCGTCAGTTCGGTGAACATCCCTTGCTGGGCAAAGCCCACCCAGGCGAAGCCCCCGCTCTCCACGAAGTCCTGGGCCTGGCCGCCGGCGGCGCGGGCCGTTAGCTGCACCGGCACCTGGGCCGAGGCCACGATCTCCACCTCCACCTGTACCTGGGGGTTCTGCTCATTGTGCTCAGCAAACAGCTTGCGCAGGATGTCCTCCGCGGCCGGCGAACTGCGCTCCTTGATCAGAAATCCCAGCGTCACCGGCGCCACCTGCCCTCCCGGCCCCGGCTGGCCCCGCTCCCCGGGCCCGCAGGCGCCCGCGGTGACGGCGCTGGCGCCGGCAAGACCGGCAAGACCGGCCCGCATCACCATCCGGCGGCTCACCCGCCGGCGCTGCCTGTGAGACATCCGAGCAACCATAAGCACTCTCCTCGCATGGTCAGGAGCGGCCACGGGCACGGCAGTCCTATGCGCTTGCGGGGAAATCCCTCGTAGATGCAGGTTCCGGCGCGGCCACCACGTCCACGACCGCGTCTACGAAGGACTTTGGCTTGAGTGCATAGCGCCCCCGCCCGCAGCGCCCATTGCTTATCTTACTCCGTACCAGCGGCACCGGCGTGAGAACGATGGCTACACGAAGAATGAACGACGAGACCGGCGTTCCAGCCTGGTTTCTTCATGGCCAGCGAGAGGTTCCCTCTCCCTTTGGGAGAGGGTGAGGGCTCCGCCCGTGGATACTCCAGGCGAGGGGCAGCGCTGGTGCCCGCCCCGGCAGCCGGCGCGGAGCTTCCTCCCGGCGTATCCTTCTGCCAGAGCACATGCCATACGTCTCAGTCGATGATCTGACGCTGTACTACGAGGAGCATGGGGCGCCGGATGGGCCGCCGCTCGTTCTGCTCCACGGGTTCATCAGTTCCGGCCGGAGCTGGGAGCGGCAGTTGCCGGCCTTCGGCGCGCGCTACCGCCTCGTGGTTCCCGACTGGCGGGGCCACGGCCGCACCAACAATCCCGGCGGCCCTCCAGCTATGAACCACCGCCGGTTCGCCCGCGACGTGATCGCCCTGTGTCAGGCGCTCGGGCTGGAGCAGGCCATCTTCTGCGGCCAGAGCTCCGGGGCTATGCTCCTGCTCACGCTGGGCGTTGAGGCGCCGGACCTCGCTCGCGCCCTGATCCTCTCAGGATGCACCCACTACTACTCCGACCAGCTCCGTGCCTGGTGGCGGGAGCAGACGCCAGAGACAGTCGTCCCTGCCGAACGAGTGCCGGCGCTGCAGGCAGTGCACACCGCCCTGGGACCCGACCACTGGCGCACCGTGGCGGCGGCGTGGATCGCCCTCGGCGCGCACGCCCACACGGAGGACTTCCCCGAGAAGGAGGCCCTGCGCGCCATCCGCGCGCCAGCGCTGATCATCCACGGTGATCGCGACCGGTTCTTTCCCGTCGAGGTGCCGGTCGAACTCTACCGCCTGCTCCCTGACGCCGAGCTGTGCCTGCTCCCGAACACCGGCCATGGCCCGCCGCGGGAGCGCCCGGAGTGGTTCAACGCCATTGCGCTCGACTTCCTGAGCCGGCGCCTGCCATGAAGATCGGCTTCATCACCGACCTGCACTATCGCCACGCTGTGCCCGGCACCTCGCCCATCGCCAAGCGGGAGTGCCGGCGGGTAGGTGAGCTCCTGGATCGCTGCCTGGCAGCGCTGGCGGCGGCCGGCGTGGACCTGCTCATCTGCGCGGGCGATTGCGTGGACGATCCCGAGCATCCCCTGGCCATCGAGGACCTGGCATCCCTCAGGGACCGCTTCGCGGCGTCCGGCCTGCCAGCGATCGTCATCCCGGGCAACCACGACCCCGCGCCGGAGGTCTTCTACCGGATCCTGCCGCAGCCACCCCGCCGCTGGCGCATCGGCCCCTGCGAGATCGTCACCTTCTTCGACGACGTCTGCGAGCCAGGCTCGGAACAGTCCCGTCGCTCAGCCGAGCTGCTGCGCTTCATGCGAGACGCGCTGAGCGATTGCCCCGCGGACGTCGCCCTGACCGTGCTGGTGCAGCACTACGTCATCTACCCCGAGTACTCGGGCGCCGGCTATCCGCACAACTACGCCAACGACGCCGAGATCCGCGCGATCCTGGAGGGCTCACCCCGCTCGCTCCTGGCCCTCAGCGGCCATTGCCACGCGGGACACCCGCTCACCCGGCACAACGGCGTCGCCTACTTCACCGGCCGTGCCCTTTGCGAGCGCCCGTATCCGTATTACGTCATCGAGATCGTGGCCGGGGACGCCCCCCGTGGGCACCAGGCGCGCGTGCATGAGCTTACCGTTCCCGTGTCGGACTGAAGATCGAGGCCAGGGACACTGAGGGCGCCGGACCGCGCCGGAGTAGCGAGTAGCGAGTAGCGAGTGAGGAGCCCTCGCCCTGGCCCTCTCCCTGTGGGAGATTGAACGCTCCTGAAGAGGGAACACTCACCCTGGCTCTCTCCCAAAGGGAGAGGAACGCGTCGCTGACGATGAATGGGGCTACGACTCCTGGGCGCGCGCCGTAGCCAGCACGTAGACCGCGTGCAGGAAGTCCGAGAGCGCCAGCGATGCGAAGATGCTGGCCAGGAAACGCGTCAGCGACGGCCGGAGCACCAGGCCGTAGTGGAAGAGCGCCGCCAGCCACATGCCGATGCAGTAGGGGCAGGTGACCAACTCACCGATGGCATGGCGCAGGCCCCGCCCGCGGGGCGCCTCCTCCACCTCCCCCGGCGGGCCCGGCTCCTCGTAGCGGCTGAAGGGAGCGCGGAGGGCGCTGGTGACCTTCTCTTTGGTCAGCAGCCGGCTCAGCTTGTGTGTCGCCACCCCCAGCAATACGACGTCGCCCGGCGCGACGCGCTCGGGAATTGGCCGGCCGCTCCACCGGCTGAGCAGCAAGAAGCCGGCCAGCAGGCCGTTGAACAGGGCGATCAGCCCCGCATACTCGCCAAACGGGCGCGGCCCCGGGGCGTAGCCGACGTACAGCTCGCGCACCTCTTCCTGGACCTCCTCGGCCGCCTCACGCAGCCGCTCGGCGGCCGCTGCGTGAGGCGCTGGGTCCTGCCCCGCTGCGCCTGGAACCGTCTTACGGTGTGCGCCACCGGCGCCTTGCGCCATCTGCGCCATGGACGCTGCCCTCCTGCGTGCGCTTCCGAGCGGTGCCACGCCTGGCCACCACGCTGCTCGGTACTGGTTGTTGCAAGCGGCACGCCGCCGGCACGCCGGCCGCTCAAGGGGTGCCGATGGCCACATCCAAGGGAGCTGACCCACTGGCCTATGGGGAAGGTGGCCATTCGTAGTAGAGGGGCACTGGCCGCGCGTCCTCCGTCTCCAGGCACCAGTCGAGCAGGCGAAGGCGCAGTGCGCCCACCATGTCGGCGTAGCGCGGGTCCCCGGCCAGGTTATGGAGCTCCCAGGGATCCGCCTCCAGGTCATAGAGTTCATCGACCTCGCCCAAAACGTCATGGGTGTACTTCCAACGGTGGGTGCGCACCATCTTGCCGTGCCCCTGCCCCTCACGCTCCCGCAGCAGGGGATTGGCCGGGCGCGGCGCGCCGGGCGGATAGAGGCGGCGCGCGTCAGCCAGCGTCACCGGCGGGCCGCCGGCGCCGTACTCGGCGAAGACCGCTTCCCGCGCCGGGGGTGCACCCGGCGTCCCCGGCAGCACCTGGCCGTGTACGCCGGCCGGCGCCGGCAGGCCGAGCACGCGCAAGATAGTGGGCATCACGTCGATCGTGCTCACCAGCTCCGCGCGCCGCTCGCCTTCCGGCAGGTGGCCCGGCCAGGAGAGCAGGAGCGGGACGCGGGTCAGGCAGTCGTAAAAGGCGTTGGACTTGCCGAGCAGGTGATGCTCGCCGAGATAGTCGCCGTGATCGCTGGTGAAGAGGACGATCGTCTCCTCGCGCAGGCCCAGGCGCTCCAGCGTATCCAGCAGCACCCCGAGGCGCTCGTCGATGAAGTCGATCATCCCGTAGTAGATGCCGGCGGCCAGGCGCACGTCGTCCTCACGCAGGTCGTCGTAGCGGTGCAGATAGGAGTAGACCTGCTGGCGCTCCGGCTTCGTCGCCAGCTCGTCCGGCTTCCAGGGCGGCAGGGGCACCGACGCGGCCGGATAGCGCGAGGCGTACGGCTCGGGAACCTGCAGCGGGCCATGCGGGTCAGGGATCGAGACCCACAGAGCGAGCGGATGCTCCCGCGGCCGTCGCCCCTCTTCCGCCAGAAAAGCGCAGGCCTCCTCCGTGACCAGATAGGTGGCCGACCGTTCCGGCGGGGCATCCTTGACCCGCGCCACCGGCCGGCGCATCCCGTCCGCAGGGAAAACGGGCGCGGAAGGCCGCGGGGCGGAGCGCACCCGCGTCATGCCGGGGCCGACACGATCGCCGTGGCCGGCCTCGAACACGCGGGTGAAGTAGCGGTCGAAGTCTTCCAGGGTGAAGCAATGGTTCTTGCCGAAGTGGCCTAGCGTGTAGCCGGCCTGATGCAGGACGGCGGCTAGATGGGTCTCCCCCCGCGGCATCGGGATCTCATTGGTCCGGGCGCCGGTGGCGTGCGGCCAGCGGCCGGTCCAGAAGGCCACCCGTGCCGGCACGCACAATGGATGCGGGGTAAAGGCGTGCTCGTAGAGCAGGCCCTGCGCCGCCAGGCGCGCCAGCTGGGGCGTGCGGACGGGACCGCCATAGAGGTCTACGGCCGTGGCCTTCTGCTGGTCGGTCATGACGATGACGAGGTGCGGTCGGTGAGCTGCCGGCTGAGCCATAGCCGTGACGGTACCAGATGCGGCACCGCCCAATAGCCCGGCCCGACGGACGGCGCAGGTCCGGCCTGGACGGCTCCCGCCAAGCAAGCGCCGTGACGGTACCGAACGGCGCCGGGCGGAGCGCAGGCCAGCGCGCGGGGCGCTGCCGCGCTCGCCCGGACGGCAGACGGTGCGGGGCCAGCTCCCACGCGGGGCCCATCACAGGCCCGTCTCACGGTACCCTAAGCGGTGTATCCGCCTCCGTTGCGCGCGCCCAGAGCGGAAGGCGGCGCGACCTCGGCGGATGCGCCATCCGGCCAGGTTCGGGGCAGGTCGTCAGACTGGGATCAGATTGGGACAGGCGTTATGAGCCTGGCGGGCCGCCACGCCGGCATGGCACGTAGGCACGGAGAGACGGTAATCGCGGCACCATCGGGGAGGACGTGCGGGCACCATGCTGATTGGCGACATTCTGCGCCGGCAGGCGCTCCCGACGGGGCGCCCGAATAAGCCGGCCCTGCTCTACGAGGGAGCCGCTGTCACCTACGCCCAGCTGAATGCCCAGGCCAACCGGCTGGCCAGCGCGCTGCTGGGCCTGGGCGTGCGGCGGGGCGATCGGGTGGCGCTGCTGGGGCGCAATAGTCCGGAGTGGGTGGCCGCCTACTACGCCGCTGCCAAGTGCGGCGCCATCCTGGTGCCGCTCAACTTCTGGTATCGCACCGGCGAGGTGGCCTACGTCCTCCAGGATTCGGGGGCGCGCATCTGCCTGCTGGCCAGCGCCTTTGCCGGCGTCGTCGCGCCCCTACGCAGCTCCGGACGCGGCTGGGGCGGTGAGGCCGCCGCGGGGTTGCCGGCGAGGCCGGCCGACGCGACCGCCATCCCGCGACCGGTGCAGCGGGATGAGCAGGTGCCGGTCACCCGCTGGATCTGGCTGGACCGCCGGCCGGACGCCAGCGCGCACCCCGAGAGCGCCGGCGATCCAACCGTCGCCGAGCTGACCGCCGGCCTGCCCGACGCGGAGCCGGAGCCGCCCGATGGCCCTCTGGCGGAGACCGACCCGCACATCATTCTCTACACCAGCGGCACGACGGGTTTCCCCAAGGGTGCGGTGCTCTCCCACCGCGCCCACGTGCTCCACGCCGCGACCTTCGCCCTCTACACCCGCGCGGTGGAGGAGGACGTCTACCTGAACGTCTACCCGCTCTTCCACACCGGCGGCACCGACTGCGCCGTCCTGCCGTACCACTACGCCGGCGCCACGGTGGCCCTGCTGCCCGACCCCAAGCCGGAGGCGGTGCTGGCGGCGATGGAGGCGTACCGCGTCACGGCCATGATGGCGGTGCCGACGGTGTGGCGGTGGCTGGTGGAGCATCCCGACCGGCAGCGGCGGGACCTCTCCGCCTTCCGGCGCGCCATGGGCTCCTCCGACGCCATGCCGCGCGACCTGCTGGAGCAGGTGGTGGAGGCCTTCGGCGCTAGCTGGACGCAGACCTACGGCCTGACCGAGGCCGGCTGCATCTTGACCTACCTCTCGCCGGCCGACTTCCGGCGCAAGATCGGGTCGGCCGGCAAGCCCCACGTCGCCGCCGAGCTGCTGATCGCGGACCCGGCGCTGGCCGGCGATCCGCAGTGGCCCCTGCGACCGGAGCACCGGCTCCCGCCGGGGGAGACCGGCGAGATCGTGGCGCGCACCGAGCATCTGATGGACGGCTACTGGCAGAAACCGGCGCAGACGGCGGAGACGATCCGCCATGGTTGGCTGCGGACCGGCGACCTCGGGCGCCTGGATGAGGATGGCTACCTGTACATCGTCGGCCGGCTCAAGGACGTGATCATCAGCGGGGGAGAGAAGATCTATCCCGCGGAGGTGGAACCGGTGCTCCGCGCGTATCCCGGCGTGCAGGAGCTGGCCCTGGTGGGCGTCCCCGACCGCGAATGGGGTGAATCGGTGCTGGCGGTGATCGTGCCGGCGCCTGGGGCCGTGGTGGACGCCGACGCGTTCAAGGCCTGGGCGCGCCGCCAGGTGGCCGGCTACAAGGCGCCCAGGCACGTCGTCTTCGTGGAGAGCCTGCCCCGCACCACCGGCACGGGCAAGGTGCAGAAGGCGCTCCTGCGCGAGCAGTTTCGGGACCAGTTTGGCACGGGCGAAGGACAGTAAACGATGACCACATCAGCTTCATCCCCAGCAGCAGAGGCACGACCGGCGCCTCAGCCGTCACGGGCACGGCCCGGCCCGGCCGTGCTCCCCACCTCCGTCGTCGGGAGCTACGCCCTCCCGAGCTGGCTATGGACGGCCGTCGACGCCATCCGCGCCGGCCAGTACGGCCAGACCGACATCCGCGAGACGTTCGACGACGCGGTCCAGATCGCCGTGCGCGACCAGGAGCGTGCCGGTGTGGACATCATCACCGACGGTGAGATGCGGCGCTGGTACTTCGTGCAGGGGTTTTACGACCTGTTCACGGGGCTGGAGCGCCTCCCGCCGTTGCGAACGCAGGGCGTCTACGGGTACGACAGCCCGCCCCGCTACCGCATCGTTGAGCGCGTGACCGCGCCGAAGGGGCTGGGCATCGTCGATGAGCTCACGTTCCTGCGCGAGCACACGGAGCGCCCCATCAAGATGACCTGCCCCGGGCCCCTGACGCTGACCATCCACATGCAGGCGCGCCCGGGCGACGCCTATAACGGCGATCGCGTGGCGCTGGCCTACGATGTGGCCGCGATCGTCAACCGCGAGCTCCATGCCCTGGCCGACGCCGGCGCGTCGTTCATCCAGCTCGACGAGCCGTCCTACTCCATCATCCCGGGCGAAACGCGGGAGTGGGTCCGGCTCTACAACACCGCCGTCAAGGGCGTGCGCGACCGTGGGGTCCACCTGGGCCTGCATGTCTGTTTCGGCAATCTCTCCAGCCGCCCGCGGGGGAAGCGCCGCTACCGGTGGATGTTCCCGACGCTACTGGAAGCGGATTGCGATGAGCTGGTGCTGGAGTTCGCTAACCGCGAGCTGGTGGAGCTGGACCTGCTGGGGGAGATCGCGCAGACGCGCGACGTCGCCGCCGGGCTGGTGGACGTGAAGTCCTTTTACGTGGAGACGCCGGAGGACGTGGCCGAGCGCATCCGCCTGGCCTTGCAGCACGTCTCGCCGGAGAAGCTGACGGTTCTTCCCGACTGCGGCTTCTTCCAGCTTCCCCGCTGGCTGGCCTTCCAGAAGCTCCAGGCCATGGTCCGCGGGACCCGCATCGTCCGGCGGGAGCTGCTCGGCGCCGAGGGCGGCTAGCAGATGCGGGACCGAAGCCAGGCCGGCGCCCGCAAGGCTCCCTTGCCGCAAGCTGCCTCGCTGTGACCCCTACACGTTTACACGTTGCGCCTTGCACCTTGCGTCTAACACGTGGTCTAGTGATCGCCGCGCGCCGCGTGGCGCCGCTGGCGCCGGCGTGGCGGTTCGAGGCCGGCGCCGGGGCGGGGAGCCGGCGCGCGTAGATCATCGTCCGCATGGAAGGAGCCCCACCCTGTGACTGAAGAGCGACTGACTAGAGGCATTGAGGCCGTGGAGGTGGGCCAGAGCGTGAGCTTCTCCAAGACGGTGGCGGAGAGCGACGTCTACCTCTTTGCCGGCGTGAGCGGCGACCTGCATCCGATGCACGTGGATGAGGAGTACGGCAAGACCACGCGCTACGGGCGCCGCATCGCCCACGGGGCGCTGCTCGTCGCCTACATGTCTGCCACGTCGACCCGCTACCTCCAGACGTGGGTCGAGGGGCGCGCAGCCCAGCCGTGCATCTCCTACGGCTACGACCGCATCCGCTTCATCCGCCCCACGTTCATCGGGGATACCATCCGCGTCGACTACCGGATCAGCGAGATCGACCCCTCGGACGAGAAGGCCTTCGCCCAGGTGACCTGCACCAACCAGCGGGGGGAGATCGTCGCCGCCGCCACGCACATCCTCAAGTTCGTTTGACGTCCCGTGGTTCCGATCCCCTGCCTCCAGGCCGCGGCCCCGAGCCTTGGGGCTCCCGCTTCGGGATCTCAGGCGGGGGACTTGAGCCGTGAGCCCTGAGCGACCGGCCTCAGGGCCACCAGGGCCGCCAGCGCGGCGGCGAGGCTGACGCTCCCGGTGCTCAGGAAGACCGCGGGCAGGCCGGCGTGCTCGCCGATCATCCCGCCGGCCAGGGGGCCGAGGAACATCCCAATGGCGTACACCGCCTGGTAGACGCCCATGGCGGTGGCCCGCTCGCGGGGCTCCACGCTGAGGATGGCCAGGCTCATCAGCGCCGCGCTGAGCAGCCCACGCCCAACGCCCCCGATCACCTGCGTCATCGTGAGCGCCAGGAACGTCTGCGTCAGGGGCACGGCCACGGTCATGGCCCCCGAAAGGGCCAGGCCGGCAGAGACGGCGGCGGGGAAGCCGGCCCGCCGGACGACGGCAGCGATCAAGGGCTGGGTGAGCGTGAATGGGACCAGCGACAGGGCTGTCAGCAGGCCCAGGTCGGCCCGTGTGGCGCCGAGGCTGCTGGCGTAGACGGGAATGAAGCCATAGATGGTAGTGAAGGTGGCGTAGGTGTTGAGCGCGGAAAGGGTGGAGACGAGGAGCAGGGCAGGGGAGGTCCCCACCAGCCACAGGCGTCGCCAGGAGAGGGGAGCCGCCGCGCGGTGGCTCGGGGTAGGCTCGCGGCAGAGCGCCATCAGGCCCAGGCCCGCCACCCCGGCGGCCAGGGAAAGGGCGAACGGCGCCGGCCAGCCGAAGCGCTGGGCCACCAGCCCCCCGGACCAGGTGGCGATGACCTGGCCCAATCCGTTGGTGAGGCCCATCGCTCCGATGGCGCTGGCTGCCTGCGCGGGGGGATAGTAGCCGGCGTACATCACGGTAATCACCACCCAGGCGCAGGCGGCCAGGCCGGTGACGGCGCGGGCCCCCACCAGGGCCCATGGCGCCGGCGCCACCAGGAACCCCGCGGCGCCCAGCGCGGCCAGCGCCAGCCCGGCCAGGACGAAGGGCTTGCGCCGGCCGGCGACGTCCGACGCCACGCCGGTCGGGATGCGGCAGAGTAGCTGCATCACCCCGTAGGCGCTGAGCATGACGCCCACGACGGTGAGCGACGCGCCCATGCTCTGGGCATACACCGCCAGGATGGGCACGTAAAAGTAGAGCGAGAGCCAGTAGAGGAGGTTGCCGCCCTGGAAGAGCAGCCGGTCAGGGATCTTCAAGGTCGGTCTTCGTCCAGGTCGCCGGAGAGGCGAGGAGCGATAACGAACGGTAACGGTACGGAATAGTAACCGTAGGCGAGGGACCGTACCCCCTTCGGCCCCCGGCGCCGACGCGGAGACGCGGGGACGCGGGGAACAGCCCTCACCCCCTGCGGTCGGGGCCGCGCCATCCGGGCGGGGAGGGCAGCCCTCATCCCCTTCGGCCAGGGCCGCGCCGCACGGGGGAGGGCAGCCCTCACCCCTGGCCCCTCTCCCGCACGCGGGAGAGGGGGGACGAGGAGCAGGGCCTGGCGCCTGCCAGCTCTACGCACCTGCAGGGAAGTCCTTCGTCAATGCCGCTTCCGGCGCGTCTACCACGGGCTCTGGCTCCAGAGCATAGTCGGCGCGCCGGCCTGCCGGCGGGCGCCGCTCGCTGGCGCGGTATGCTGAATCCTGGTCCATCTCTAAATCTCCAGACCGAAAGACCGTTGTCCCGAAAGGTCTCTGTCGTGTCCCGCTGGCTCATGTCCATCCCGAAAGACCTTTGTAGCGCCCTGGCCTGCGCAGCCTTCCTGGCCGGGTACGGCAACGTCTTCAACCTGCTGGCGCCCCGGATCGGGGGCATCTACCGCCACATCTACGCCGTGGCGGGGCCCCTGGCCCTGCTCGCCACGGCCTGCACCTGCCACTGGCGCCTAGATCGCCGGCCACTGGTGGAGCTCGGCTTGCACTGCAACGGATGGCGCCGCAGCGTGGCGTGGGGGACGCTGGCCGGCGCTCTGATGGCGTTGCCACCCTTCCTGTACTTCCGTCGGCGCTCGCGGAGTGGCGCGGTGCTCCAGTCCAGCGAGATCAGCGACATCGGCGTGCTGGCGTTCCTGGTGCGGCTGTTCGTCGTCACGCCGCTGCTGGTGGCCTTCGTGGAGGAGGTTGCCTTCAGGGGCTGGCTGCAAGGCAAGCTGCACCGTGCTCTCCCCCGCCGGCCGCACCTGGCCAACGCCCTCGCCAGCGCCGCCTTCGCCGCCTGGCACGTGGTGGTCAACCGGCGCACGCTCCAGGGCACCAACGCCGTGCACGACGGCCTGGTCTCCCTGCCAGCGGCCTTGGTAGGAGGGCTCGCCAGCGTCTTCGCCGCGGGCTTCATCTTCGGTGCGCTGTACCACCGTACGCGCTCCCTGGTGGCGCCGGTGCTCTGCCACTGGCTGGTGGACGCGCTGATGCTGGTGACGCTCTACACCCAGCGCCCGCGATGCGCCGAGCGACGCGCGGCCTAAAGTTCAGAGTTCAAGGTTCAAGGTGGGGGGGAGGAGCACTGCCGGCAGCGACGCCACGCTGGGCAGGAGGTGCGTGTGCGGCGTGGCCCCCAGCGTCTCCAGCCCGTGGGCCCCGCTAAGCACGCCGATGACCCAGCCGGCGCGGGCGTTGTTCCCCGCCTGCAGGTCGAGCGGCGTGTCGCCCACCACCGCCACGCGGCTCACGTCATGCACCCGCAGGTCCATCATCGCGCGGTAGATGAGGTACGGCGCCGGCCGCCCTTCCGGCGCGTCGTCGCCCGCCAGCACGCGGTCGAACAGCTCCGTCCATCCCAGGCGCCGGACCAGCAGGTCCACCAGCCCGCGATCGAAGCCGCTGCTCAGGGCCAGCTTCACGCCTGCCTGCTTGAGCTGCCGGAAGGCGTCGCCGGCGCCCTCGATCTCGCGCACCGCTCCCTGCTCATATTCCTGCCGGAGGGCCGCTTCGAAGAGCGCCAGCGCCTTGGTCGCGACCGCGCCGGCCTCCGCCGGCGGCAGCGCGCGACCCGCCAGTTCCTGGAACACCGCCCGCTTGCTGGCCCCGCGGCGCGCGGCCAGGTCCGCCTCGGTGAAGGGGATGTCGAAGGCGGAAAGCGCCCGCCGGTAGGCCGCAAGGACGCTCCCGTCCTCCTTCATTGCCGTCCCGGCCAGGTCGGAGATCAGTAACGCTGGACGTAATGGTCGCATGGTCGCATCGGTGGCGTAATGAGTGAATGATAGAGGCCCGACCGACGCGCACTCGCCCCGATGATCCACGATTGGCGAGCAGTTCCCGCTCCCGGTAGTTGCCCTGCCTCGAGCGGGAGCCCGGGGTGAGGGCTCCGCTGAGCGCTGATGCGGGCGATGTGGCCGCCGACATCGGTGCCGCACCTGCCGCGCACCGGTATCCTCGTGGTACGGCGCCGCAGCCCCCGGCTGCTTCACGGCCGGCGAGGCGCGCTCTCTCTTCGGGAGAGGGTGAGGGCTCCACTGGTGAAGGATCCAGGGGCCCGCGGTGAAGCGGCGTGGACGTGGACGTGAGGGCTCCGCCAGTGAAGAGATCCAGGCAACCAGCCCCGCGGGGAGCTGAGCAGGGCAGCAAGCGAGCGCCACGGCAAGGACCCGCACCGGCCGCGATGGCGCCAGAGGCACCACAACAGGGAGCCCGTGGCCGGCCCCCGCGCCGGCACCCGCACGTCGAGTTCCAGCGCCTGCCGGACGGCAGCGCCGTGCTGGTGGATACCGGTTCCGGCGCCAGCTACGCCCTGAACGCCACGGCCGCGCTCGTGTGGGAGCTTTGCGACGGCCGGCGCACGCGCCAGGCCATTGTGGCCGAACTGCTCGAGCGCTACGACGCGCCCTCGGAGCAGGTCGAGTCCAGCGTCGCCCGACTGCTAGACGAGCTGGCGGCGCTGGGGGTCCTGGACACGGCCGGCAGTGCAGCGCCGGAGCTGGATACTGACCGGGATACTACGGAAGACCTGGACACGGCCGGCAGCCCGATGTCGGACCCGCGCACCACGGAAGAGACGTAGGGATAGGGGCGACAGCTTCCTGCCTGGCCTCCCGCGCCTGGGCGTGGCGCCGGAGTTATGGGTATCGTCAGGGAGGTTGAGCAGCCGCACAGTCTTGTGACACCCATACCAGCAACGGAAGTGTCACAGCACGAATGGCCACTCATGTGAAGAGGAGATACGAATGGCAGAGCAGACGCCACCGCAAGGGCCGGAGCAGACGGCGCCGTCGGCGCCCACAGGCTGGAGCGGCCACCGCGCGATGACGCTGGACGACCTGGCACGGCTCCAGCCGGGGCTGGGACGGCTCATGCCGGAGATCGGCCAGCGGATGTGGAAGCTGTACTACGCCGCCCAGGCCGCCAATTGGCCGCTGGCCCGCTACCAGGTCGCGGAGATCCGTGGCCTGATGGCCACCTGCGCCTTCACCCGCCCCAAGTACGCCGAGCATCTCCAGACCTACGTCAGCCAGCACCTGGCGACGCTGGACCAGCGCCTAGAAGCGCAGGACTGGGAAGGGTTCGAGCGGGCCTTCCGCAAAGCAGTCGACGTGGCCAACGCCTACCATCGCATCTGGGAGAAGCCATTCATCGTCTGGAAGCTCCCCGACATGCCCCCACCGGATCTGGACCTGCGGCCCCAGGCGGGGCGCTAACCGGCAGCGCTCGTGGCCGGTAGCCTCCTCTCTGCACTGGAGCGGCGTGAACGCCGCGGATGACACCCTCTCCCCGCGTCCCCGCGTCTCGGTGTCCGAGCCAGTGCAGCGCGGCCCCGGTCGAAGGGGGTGAGCTCCCTGCCCGCGTCTCCGCGTCCCCGCGTCCCTGCGTCGGGGCAGGGGGCCAGGGGGTGAGGTCAGCTCCCCACGGCCCCAGCTTACGGTAGGATCATCGTTCTCGTATGGCCGCGACTGCTCAAGCGTCTGAGACCGCTGCGCCAAGCGCGCAGTCCCTCGTCCGGCCGGGGCGCCAGCGCCGCCTGCTGACCGTCACTCTGATGGTCGCCATGGGCGTCGTGGCGCTTGAGGGCACCGTCGTCACGACGGCCTTGCCGACCATTGTCGGCGAGCTGCACGGGTTGCCACTGTTCCCGTGGGTCTTCTCCGCCTACCTGCTCACGTCAACCACGACGGTCCCCGTCTACGGTAAGCTGGCCGACGTCTATGGCCGCAAGCCGGTGTTCCTGGCCGGCCTGGCCCTCTTTCTGGCCGGTACCGCCCTGTGCGGGGCGAGCGCCAGTATGATCCAGCTCATCGCGTTCCGCGCCATCCAGGGTCTTGGGGCCGGGGCCGTGCTCCCCTTGACGCTGACCGTTCTGGGCGACATCTACAGCCTGGAGGAACGGGCGCGGGTGCAGCCCCTCACAGCCTCCGTCTGGGGAGTGCTCAGTCTGATTGGCCCCGTGCTAGGCGCCTTCATCACCGTGGCCCTGTCCTGGCGCTGGGTCTTTTGGCTGAACGTCCCCGTCTCCCTGGCCACGATTGTCCTCCTGGGCCTCTTCCTGCGTGAACGCGTCGAGCGGCGCCGGCGAGCGGTGGACTTCGCAGGGGCGGCTACCCTCACCGCCGCCCTAGTGGCCCTCATGCTGGTGGTGCTGGAGGGCGGGCGCAGCTTTGCCTGGACGTCCTGGCCGGCCGCGGCCCTCCTGGGCGGGTCAGGGATGCTCTTTCTGGCCTTTGCCCTGGTGGAACGGCGCGCGCCAGATCCGGTCATCCCCTTCCACGCCTTCCGGCAGCGGGTCGTCGCCGTGTCCAGTGCGGGCAACCTGCTGATGGGGGCCTGCTTCTATGGCATGACCTCATTCGTGCCCCTGTTCGCCCAGGGGGTCCTGGGCCACTCCGCCGCCGGCGCTGGGGCTGTGCTCACCCCGATGAGCGTGGCATGGTCCACGGCCGCGCTCTTTACGGGCCGGCTCTACCTGCGCGCCGGGTTCCGGCGGGCGGCTCTCCTGGGCACCGGCCTGATTGCCCTGGGCACGGCGCCGCTGCTCCTGCTCTCGCCTGGAGCGCCCCTCCTGCTGGCCTCCGCGGGGATGGGCATTGCCGGCGCCGGCCTGGGGACGGCCAATCCAGCCTTCCTGCTGGCGGTACAGTCGGCCGTGCCGTGGCACCAGCGGGGCGCCATCACGTCATCGACGCAGTTCTTCCGCACCATCGGCGGCTCCGTCGGCGTGGCGCTGCTCGGCGCGCTGCTCAACGCCCGGCTTGCCGCCCCCGCCGCGGCCGCCGCCGGTACCGGCGAGCAGGATGCGGACGCGCTCGTCAGCGCCCTGCTGAACCCCACCACGCGGTCGGACCTGCCGGCGGAAACGGTGCACGCGCTCGCCCTGGCCATGGCCGGCGGCCTGCACCAGATCTACTGGGTGCTCTTCCTGCTCGCCGCCGCCGGCGTCCTCCAGGTTGCGCTCTTCGCCCAACCGCCCCGCCGCCCGCACCCCAACCCTGATGCTTCACCCCAGGCGTCGGTTCCCCCACCTGCAGGGAAAGGGCGGCCAGCCGGTTAAGCTCCGCCACCACGCCGGGCTCGGTCGCCCCACCTGCAGGGAAAGGGCTCGGAAGCGATCCAAGCGTGTAGCGGAACCGGTATTGCCCCCTCCCCCTAGCGGGAGGGGGTTGGGGTGAGGGCTCCTCGCTCGCTACTCGGCCCTCGCTACTCGCTACTCGGCCCTAGAGCGCCAGCACGCCTCGCCCACTGGTGGCGGCGCGCACGGCCGCTGCCACGGCAAAGCGGACGGGGCTCACGTCGTTCAAGGCCACGCCCAGCAGATACGCGGCGTCGAACACGGCCCCGAAGGCGGCCGCGAGGTGCAGCGGGCTGGCGGTAATGCGCGCGGCCTCGGCCAGCGGGACCGGCGTGTCCTCACGCTCCAGTCCAGTCGGGCCAGGCCGGAAGACCGCGGCCCCGTGAATGCCCCGCTTGGCCAGGACGGCGCGAGCGCCCTGGTGGATGAGTGCGCGGGCCGCCTCCTGCGGGTCGGCGCGCCGCGTGGCACGGCGGAGCTCTGCCTCGCCGCCACAGATCAGATCGACGTGCGGCAGCAGCAGCTCCAGGTCCGCGGGGGTCAGCGGCGCCTCTGGCCCACCGAGCAGCACCGGGCTCAGGCTGACCACCGTCCGCAGCTGGCGCTGGCGCGCTCGCTGCAGCAGGGCCACGGCCCCTTCACCGCGGAGCCGGCCAACGTACGGGTAGCCGGCCAGCATGACCATGCGCTGGTTACCGGCCAGTGCCTGGTCTAGCTCGAGCGCGCCGTCCGAGGCGGCCGCGGCGTCGGCCTGGAAGAGAGCGAGCGCCCGGCGGCCGGGGGCCGCCAGCAAGAGCGTGATGGGGGTCCGCCCGCGGCGCGCCACCAGGCCGACGTCTACCCCCTGATCGGAGAGCCAGCGCAGGACGATCTCCCCGGCGGGGTCGGCGCCAACCGTGCTCGCCAGGCGCGCCATCCCCCCGTGCGCGGCGTACGCGTAGGCCGCCCTCGCCCCTTCACCGCCAAGCCCCAGGGCCAGACCGGCGCTCGCGCTGAGCGGCGGCCGCAGCGGGGAGCCATCCTCTTCCAGCTCCTCCAGATCAGGAAGCGGGCCGGTCAGGTCGCCGATGATGTCCAGCTCCGCGGGGCCGACGATGGTTAGGGCGGTGCGCTCGCGCGTCATCTGCTGCACCCCGCGGAAGTCGACGGCAATGAACTTGCGTTCCTGTTGCTGCTGCGACTGGGTCGACTGGGTCATACGCCTCCCTGCATCCCTTGCATCTGTCCATGCGTCTCCTGGCGGTCACGGCCGATCGTCCACCTGCCAGGACCGCCAGGTTGCATCTGGATCATACCGCCGCGGCGGCTCATGCCCGCGGGGTGGCACCTGACGGCCACCCATTCCAACCGGGCGCTCGAGCAGGCGTATCAGAACCTGCGTCTCGTGCCGCGGGGCGGTACCAGGCGACCCGCGACCGCCGGCCGGCTGCTTCCGTCAGCAGGGGCCTTGGGAAGAGAGGCGACGGCGGCGCCGGGCAACCCCCGCCGGCCGGCGACCCGCGGGCAGCCTGACTGCATTATCTGGCTCCTCGCCCGGATTATTCACGGCGAGTAATGCGTTCCCTCTCCCAAAGGGAGACGGCGAGGGTGAGGGCTCCGCTTGCGAGTAACCGGGGCGAGAGCATCCGAGCAACCAAGAAAGAGATCCATCCGGGCCGCTGAGCTGATCTGGGCGAGGCGATGAGATGCTCGGGCCGGTAACAGTGCGAGGGAGTAAGTCGCTCAGCGTGCGCGACGAGAGAGCGCACGCGCCGTGGCACCGGCGGCTACCGCAGCCAGCGCCAGCCCGCCAAGCACTTCGCCGGGCAGGGCACCGCTGCCGGTGCGAGGCAGCCGCGTGACCGCGGGCGGGGCAGCCGGCGCCGGTGCAGCCGGAGCGAGGCGCACAGGCACCAGGTCACGAGGTGCAGGGAGGGTTTCACAGGCGATGCCGTCTCGGTCCGCATCTAACCCAGCCAGACCAACTGGATCTGCGCGGTACGCGCGCTGGGCCGCGGCCTGGTTCGGGTAGTTGATGCAGAGGTGGCGAGCAGCATGGGCTGTCGGCGCCGGCGCAGCGGCAAGCGCGACCAGCCCTAGCGCGGTGCCTGCCAGAAGTGACGAGCGACATGCCAACCGCAGGCTCTTACGTGCCATGGCAACACCTCCTGAGCCCCGCGCGAGCCCCACGGGGCTCCACCACCCATTGTGAACCAACAAAGGGGTGCTGACAAGCCCTTGCAACGGCGCCCTGGGACGCGCTCCGGTTCCAAGCGATTTCGCAGCGAGCCAGGAGAAAAACGCGTGCCGCAGGGAACACACAGGGACGGCACGAGGGGGACGGCGTCAGCCCGACCCACGCGCGCCACGGAACGTGCCGCACAGGGGTTTGGCCGCAACGCGCCACGCCACCGCCGCTCCTGCCTCCAGGGAAACTGTGCTTGCTGATCGGCATGCTCGGACCTAACTGCCTGGAGCGGCGCCGGCGGCGCCCAGCCGCCCGGGATGTGCGCGTGGGTAAGCCGTTGGCGCCATAGGTCCCGCGGGGCAGACATGCGCCCGGGATATGCGCGTGGGCGAGCCACTGGGTGATCCAAGCAGCTTCGTTCAGGTCCGCTGGCTCGCCCAGGCCGACCCATCGTTGAGACCGCACCGCCACAAGCCAGCGTGCCCCTATCACCCGTGCCCATCCGGCTTCATGACCCGCAGGTGCGCCCAGCCGGTGGAGGAACTCGCACGGAGGATGAGACGCCTGGACTTGTTGGGCGGTTTATGGCGGTGCTATGCTGTTAGCGCAGGATCCCACCCCAGGTGGGGTGGGGAGAGAAGAAGAGATGCCTACGCAAGAGACGCGCCGGCAGATCCTGAACCGGCTCAAGAGCGTAGATGGCCACCTACGGGGCGTGATCAAGATGGTGGAAGAGGACGCCTACTGCATGGACGTGATCAAGCAGCTACAGGCGGTGCAGGGCGCCATCGAGCGGATCAACGCCCTGCTGCTGGCAGACCACTTGCAGACCTGTGTCACCACGGCTATCCGCAGCGACCGGCCGGACGAGCGAGAGCGCGTCATCGGCGAGCTGCTGCACCTCTTCGAGCACGGGGCGCGGGTAGCGAGTAGTGAGGGCCGAGTTGCGAGTAGCGAGTGAGAGGGTCTTTGCTTTCTCCCAGAGAGGAGAGGTCTTGGCTTGACCAGGGCTTTCTACCAGAGGTGGGGCGATCAGAGGGAGCGAGAGAGCGTCGCTGATCGTGAAGGGGGGACCGGCGAGACGATCAGAGAGCGGGAAGGGCATCGCCGGTCGTGAAGAGCGACGATAGAGGGACGATCAAGAACAAGAAGAGTGACCAGCAACAGGACGGACGAGACGGCAGGACAATGAGCGTATTGCACTCGAACCCAACCGAGCAGCGGGGCGACTTACCGGCAGGCGCCCCTGGCGGCAGCGCGGGGCCGGCAGGGACGCCGGAGGCGCCGCCGGTGGTGCCTGCTCCGGCCACCGGCGAGGTCGTCCTCCCCATCGAGGGTATGACCTGCGCCTCGTGCGTGCGGCGCGTCGAGCGGGCGCTCTCGCGTGTGCCGGGGGTGAGCGAGGCGAGCGTCAATCTGGCCACGGAAAAGGCGCGGGTGGTCTTTGACCCGTCCGTCGCCAGTCTGGAGCAGCTGAGCGCCGCCGTGGAGCGGGCCGGCTACAAGGTTGGCCCCCTGGCGGCGCAGCCGGCCCCGGGCCGGCCGAGGGAGCGGGCGGCCGGGGCGCCGGGGGCGCCAGCGCTCGACCGCCACGAGCTGGAGCGAGAGCGGGAGCTTGACGACCTGCGCCGGAAGTGGCAGGTCAGCCTGGCCATTGGCCTGGCCATGATGGCGCTGATGTACCTGCCCCTTGGCCTGGACATGATGGTGGTTGCGCCCCTGCTGCTGATCGCGGCCACGGTGGTGCAGTTCTGGGCGGGCGGCATCTTCTATCGCGCCGCCTGGGCGGCCGCGCGGCACGGCAGCACGAACATGAACACGCTGGTGGCCATCGGCACCAGCATGGCCTACGGCTACAGCGCCTTCATCACGTTGTGGCCGGGGCTGGCCGCCCGCTGGGGGTTCCCGTTCCATCTCTATTACGAGACGGCGGTGATCATCATCGCCCTGATCCTGCTCGGGCGCTGGCTGGAGGCGCGGGCCAGGAAGCAGACCGGCGAGGCCATCAAGGCGCTGATGGGTCTGCAGGCGCGCACCGCCCGCGTCATCCGCGACGGCGTGGAGCAGGACGTGCCAGTGGAGGCGGTGCAGGCCGGCGACCTGGTGCGCGTGCGCCCGGGCGAGAAGGTGCCGGTCGACGGCGTGATCCTGGAAGGCGCCTCCACGCTGGATGAGAGCATGCTCACCGGTGAGAGCCTGCCGGTGGAGAAGGGGCCGGGCGATGAGGTCATTGGCGCCACCTTGAACCTCACCGGCTCGTTCATCTTCCGCGCCACCAAGGTCGGCGAGGACACGACGCTGGCGCAGATCGTGCGCCTGGTGGAGGAGGCGCAGGGCAGCAAGGCACCGATGCAGCGCCTGGCGGACACCATCGCTGGGTACTTCGTGCCGGCGGTGCTCGTCCTGGCGTCCCTCACCTTTGTTGGCTGGCTCCTCCTGGGGCCGGAACCGCGCCTGACGTTTGCCCTGCAGACGGCCATCGCCGTGCTGATCATCGCCTGCCCCTGCGCCCTTGGCCTGGCCACGCCGATCGCCATCATGGTGGGCACCGGCAAGGCTGCGGAGTCCGGCTTCCTGGTGCGCAGCGGTGAGGCGTTGGAGCAGGCCTGCCGGATCAATACCATCATCCTGGACAAGACCGGCACGCTCACCCGCGGCCGGCCGGCCGTGACGCAGGTGCTGGCCACCAACGGGTTCGCCGAGCCGGACCTACTCCGGCTGGCCGCGGCCGCCGAGGTCGGCTCCGAGCACCCGCTGGGCGAGGCCATCGTCGCGCGCGCGCAGGAGCTGGGCCTGGACCTGCCCAAAGCCGAGGCCTTCCAGGCCATCACCGGCAAGGGCGTCCAGGCCAGGGTCGAGGGACACGAGGTGCTGCTGGGGAGCCCGGCGCTGATGAGGGAGCGGGGCGTCGCGCTGGATGGCCTGGACGCGGCGGCACAGGCGGTCGCGGCCGGGGGCGCCACGCCGATGTACGTGGCGGTCGATGGGCAGGGCGCCGGCCTGATTGCCGTGGCCGATACGCTCAAGCCGGAGGCGCGCGAGGCGGTAGCGCAGCTTACCGCGCTCGGCCTGGAGGTCTGGATGCTCACCGGCGATAACTGGCGCACAGCAGAGGCCATCGCGCGCCAGGTCGGCATCGAGCCGGCGCACGTGCTGGCCGAGGTGCTGCCGCACCAGAAGGCGGACAAGGTCAGGGAGCTGCAGCAGGAAGGGCGCCGGACCGGCCGCCCCAAGGTGGTGGCGATGGTCGGGGACGGGATCAACGACGCGCCGGCGCTGGCGCAGGCGGACCTGGGCATCGCCATCGGCACCGGCACCGACGTGGCCATGGCGGCATCCGACATCACCCTCATTGGCGGCGACCTGCGGAACATCGTCACCGCCATCGCGCTATCGCGCAAGACGGTGGGGGTGATCAAGCAGGGGCTGTTCTGGGCCTTCGCCTATAACGTGCTCCTGATCCCCGTGGCCATGGGGGCGCTCTTCCCGTTCTTCGGGGTGCTGCTCAACCCCGTGCTGGCGGCGGCCGCCATGGCCATGAGCAGCGTGAGCGTCGTGACCAACGCGCTCCGGTTGCGGGGCTTCCGGCGGCCGGCCAGCGCGGCCGAGATCCTGCACCCGCCCCTACGCGCGCGAGCCGCCGAATACGCCTACCTCGGCGCGATCGCGCTGGTGGCGCTGGCCGTTGGCCTCGGGGCGCTGGCGATCGCGCGCCGCGGCGGGCAGATGGAAGGCGCCGGACCGGGCGGGAGCGATGCCCGCCCGGCGGCGCAACAGCAACTCACTACGAAAGGAACCCATCGATGAGCAAGGTCGTCCTGGACATCCCCGAGATCTCGTGCGCGCACTGCGCGCAGGCGATCACCAAGGCGCTGGAGCCCCAGGCAGGCGTGCAGCGGGTGCGGGTCGACGTCCCCGCGCGGAAGGTGCACCTGGAGTTTGACGAGCGCACAATCTCCCTCGAAAAGGTGAAGGAGATCCTTGCGGAGGAGGAGTATCCGGTCCAGGCTGTCACCCCTGCCTGAGGCCCTGGCCGGCGCGCCTCCATCCTGGCGGGGCGTTGGCGTCTATCTGGCCCTGGCCTTCGGCCTCTCCTGGGCGGCGCAGATCGCGCTCTCGCTGGCGCTGCGGGGCGGCCCCCAGACCCTGGCCTCGCTCGGCGCAGGGATACTGGTGGCCGCTCTCTTCCTCATGTGGCCGCCGGCGATCGGCGCGTTCGTGGCGCGGCGCTGGGTGGAGGCCGGCAGCCCCCGCCGGACGGTGGCGGGCGGTTTCACCGATGGCGGCCTGCGCTGGCCGGCCTGGCGTTACGTGGCCCTGGCCTGGCTTGGGCCGGCCGCGCTGACGCTCCTCACCGCCGTCGCCAGCCTGCCCCTCTATCCCTTCGATCCGGCCTTCGCGCCGCTCCGCGAGCTGGCGGAGCGCTCCGGCCGGCCCTTGCCGGCCGCGCCGGAAGTGGTCGCGATCGTGCAGCTGGCGTTCGCCTTGACGCTGGCGGTGCCGATCAATAGCCTCTTCGCCTTGGGCGAGGAGCTCGGCTGGCGGGGCTACCTGCTGCCTCGCCTGATGGCGCTACGCGGGCCATGGTCGGGGCTCCTGCTCCACGGCGCCATCTGGGGCTTCTGGCACGCCCCGCTGATCGTCCTTACCGGCTACAACTACCCGCGCCACCAGCTCCTTGGGGTGGGGCTCTTCGTCGTAAGCGGGGCGCTGATGGGGGTGCTCCTGGGCTGGCTGCAGCTTGCCTCGCGCAGCGTCATCTCGCCCACCATTGCCCATGGCGCGCTGAATGCCATTGGGGGCGCCCCCTTGCTCGTGCTGCGGGGCGTGGACCCGGCGGTGGGTGGCGTCGTGTACAGCCCCATCGGCTGGGTGGTGCTGGCGCTGGCCATCGCGCTCCTGTGGCGCAGCGGGACGCTGGATCGAGCGCTCCAGCCCTGGCGCCGGCCTCATGCCACGTCGGCGTGATGCGCCCGTGAGTCGTCAGGAGGCGACCGGCGGTAGTTTACGGCCCCATTACAGCCGAGCGGTATCAGGACTGGCGCATGCGCCTGCGGGAGCGGCCCATGGTGCGTCGATGCCGCCCCTGCAGGGGATGTCGCGCCGGCCGTGCAAAGGCTCGCCCGCGTTCTTCGTGAGCGGAGCCCTCACCCTAACCCTCTCCCGCAGGGACAGGGGGCCAGCGCCGATCTGGCCAGCTCCCGGGGGACCCCCTAACCCTCTCCCGCAGGGACAGGGGGCCACGCTCGAACTCCGTCTGCTCATGCTGGCGCCCCAACCTTCTCCCGCAGGGACAGGGGACTAGTCGCGGGCGATGAAGGCGGAGCCGTCACCCTAACCCTCCCCCTGTGGGAGAGGGGGCCTTGCGCAGGGACCGCCGCCACGTCTCCGGACCCTGGCCCCTCTCCCATGGGAAGAGGGGCCTAGTCGCCGGCCGGGACCGGCTCGCGCTTGCGGTGGCCGTCCGGCGAAGGGGCAGCGGGTGCCGGCATGGGGGCGCGGTCGGCCGCGGGAGCGGCACCGAGTGGAGCGGCGGAGGCGCGGTCGCGGCGGAGGGTCCAGGCGAGCGCCCACGCTACGACGGCGGCGAGCATCGCCAGGCGGTAGACGTCCCCGAATGCTTGGGCGGCGGCGTGCGCCATGGCCTGCGGGTCCGGCTGCCCCCGCGCCGCAGCGGCGGCCTCGGCGAGGTGCACCGGCAGCCGGCTCTGAAGGACGGTGGCAAAGCTGGCGATGGCGAATGAGCCGGCGACGTTCTGCAGGGCGTTGGT